>CBDBGA010000001.1:0-133346 GCA_965204905.1 Dehalococcoidia bacterium | reverse complement strand
GAAACATCCCCGACCATCCCGGCGAAGCCTGCCGCGCGGGAATCGGCAATGGCGGCGCCCTGCCCGGTCCGGCGTGGCCTGACCTGTCGGCGCCCGGGCAGACCTATGGTCCATGTGGAGCGCCGCCGTGTCGAACCGTGGTCCGGCGTTCAGCCGGGTCAACGCCAGGAGGAAACCATCATCAGGAGGCGACAATCGCAATGAGAATGTATCCGCGGCAATTTCCGGCCGTCCGCGCCGCCATGCCCGAGCGGGGGGCGGAGCGCCGCATCTACGAGGGGCTGGCCCAAAGCGGCCGGAAGGGTTTCGTGTACTACGAGTGGCGCCGGGGATACGGCCGCATCGAGTTAGATTACGCCGTGTGGATCGAGGGTGTGGGCCGCTTCGCCCTACAGGTGAAGGGGGGCCGCTACGTGCTGGTGGACGGGGAGTGGCATCTGCGCACCCGCCGGGGGCTGATGGCCGTGGACGCCTCGCCGCTGGACGAGGCCTGGCTGGGAGCGCTGGACCTGCACGACGACATCGCCGAGCTGGCGGAGACCGGCTACAACCCCTTCGTCACGGCGGCGCTGGCCTTCCCGGACATGGAGCCCGATACGGACATGGCGAACCTGGCCAGGCGCAAGGCGGTGCATCTGCTGTGGGGCGATGACCCGGTGGGGCAGTTGGAGCAAATCGTCAGGGAGCGGAGCGTGGCGCCCGCCCTGGACGCGGAGCGCATCAGCCGGGAGGTGCAGGCGGTCAGCGACGGCCTGATCCGGCTGGGCTGCGCCGAGGGCGAACACGACGCCCATGCAGCGCAACCGCCATCGGCCTCCGCGCGTCTCCCCGACCGGCCCGCATTGTCCCTGTCGGCGGCGGGCCTGGAAATCCTGCGGGTCGGCGGCCGGGTCAACCGTCTGGAGATGCGGAGGGTCATCGGGCGCCGCTGAGCGCGAATGCCGCCGGCGGGATTGCACGGGCCGTGACATGCTGGTGCTGCGGACTGCCGCGGCAGACGCCCGGGCCATGGTCCCAGCGCCGCGCGCCGTGAAAACCCAGACCGGAGCCAACGTCACATGGAATACGCCCCTAACATCGCCCCCGAACTTTTGCGCCGCCACCCCGACCTGGACCCGGGCCAGCTTGAGCTCATATCCCACCTGAATGGACCTGTATTGGGGGTGGCCGGTCCCGGAACCGGCAAGACCTTGGCCATCGTCCTCAGGGCGGTGAACATCCTGCTGCTGGGAGACGCCCAGCCCGGGGAGCTGGTGCTGTGCACCTACAGCAAGCGCGCCGCGGCGGAGCTGCGGGAACGGTTCGTGGCGGTGGCCCGGGCCACCGGCGTCCCGGGAGACCTGGAGCGGGTGCGCATCGGCACCATCCACAGCCTGTGCCACGGAGTGCTCCGGGACCATGCCGAGCGGGCGGGTCTCCGGCCCGGCTTCCGGGTGCTGAACGAGGATGACCAGCGCGACCTGCTCACCCGCAGCTTCGACTGCGTCTTCGGCCCGGACCTGGGAGACCTGGAAGCGGGCGGCTGGCGGTGGCGGGAGCCGCGCCTGGTGATCAGGCACGGCCAGAAGTACCTCGACCGCATCTGCGACGAGCTGATCCCGCCGGAGGACCTCGCGTCATCGCCGGACCGGTTCCTGGCCGCCCTGGGACGATGCTGTCAACGCTACGAGGCGCTGCTGCGGGACGGGGACCAGGTGGATTTCGGCCACCTGCAGACCGGGGCCGTGCGCCTCCTGCATGACGACGCCGTCGCCGGCGACCTCTCGGGCGGCATCCGCCACCTGCTGTGCGACGAGTACCAGGACACCAGCTACGCCCAGGAACGGCTGCTGCTGCGCATGTCGGGCCGCCACGGCAACCTCTGCGTGGTCGGCGACGACGACCAGGGCCTGTACCGCTTCCGCGGCGCCAGCGTGCGCAACTTCCTCGAGTTTGACCGGCATTTCCCCGACTGCCGGGTGGTGAGGCTGGACGTGAACCACCGCAGCCACGCCGCCATCGTGGACTTCTACGACCGGTGGATGGCGGACGCCGCTGACTGGTCCAACCCCGACGGCGGCGCGCCCTACCGCCACCACAAGGCCATCGTCCCCCACGACGACGGGTACGCCGACCACCCCGCCGTCATCGCCATTGACGGCAACGGACCCGCCGACGAGAAGCGGCAGCTGGTGGAGATGTTGAAGTTCCTGAAGGAACGGGGCGTGATTGCCGGATATGATCGGGCGGCGCTGCTGCTGCACTCGGTGCGGGGCGACGTGGCCGCCGCCTACCTGGACGCTCTTGAAAGAGCGGGCATACCGGCGCACCGGTTTTCGGCCGGCGCCGGACCCGGCGGGGAGCGTGAAAGCCGTTCCGACCCTGGGGTGACCGTCACCACCATCCACCAGGCCAAGGGGCGGGAGTGGGACGTGGTGATCGTGGGGTCGCTGGACTTCGACAACCGGGAGGTGGACCCGGCGGGTCGGGACCTGGCCGGCCACTTGGCCCGTCCGCCCTATGAGCCCGCCCACCGCGTCGCCGACTTCGACCACGCCCGCCAGCACTACGTGGCCTTCTCCCGCGCCAGGAACCTCCTGGTGCTGACCAGCGCCGGAGCCGTCCATCCCCGCTTCGCCGCCGCCTGGGCCGATCTGCTCCGCTGGGACGCCATGGACCGGACCGCGCTGGAGCGCCAGCGATTTGGGCCATCCCGTGAGGTCGCCACGGCGCGGACCATCCCCTTCCTGCGCCGCCTCGACGTGTGGATGCGCATCCACGTGGGCCCGCAGCCCCGGCCGGCGTAGGCGGCCGTCCTTCGTCCGGGTCCGACCGGTGGCAACGGGATGACGATGGTGAGGACGGCGACGTTGCAGTTGCCGGTCGTCGCCGTCCTCGGGCCGGGACCCGTGCAAAATCAACAATCGAGCCCGGAGCTCGTAAGGATCGGATACATGAAAACTGTCAACGCCAACCCCGACCAGCCCTTCAACCCTTCTGAGCAGGAGGCCTGGCGGCAGTTCGAGGCCAGCGACCGGAACGGCCAGGCGCTCTTCGGCCCCATGGTGGACCCCAAGGCCACTCCGCCGGAATACGTGGCCTGCTTCGAGGGGATCGGTCGCTTCGCCGTCCGGCTCATGCCCGGAACATACTGGCAGCGCAACGGCCGTTGGATGCTTGAGGATGCTGACGGCACCGCCGCGCCCGTACCGGACCCGTTGAAAGAAGCCTGGCGGTCGGCCATCGCCGTCCACGACCGGCTGGTGAGAGAGTTGGAGATCGGCGCCTACGTCGTACCGGTGGCGATATTTCCGGATATGGAGCCCGATGCCGACATCATGAGGGAGGCCGAGCCAACCAGCGTGAAGGTGCTCTGGGGCCCGGACGATCAGGTGCGCAAGCTGGTCGATCTCCTCGGTGAGAAGGAGATGCGGACCGCGTTCAACGGCTCGTACATCGAGCGTGAGGTGCGGGTCCTGCAGCGCCCGCCCAGCGTCGAAGCGTCCGTCCCCGCCGAACCCGTTTCGGAAGCTGCTCCCGAGGACGCGGCTCCCGAGAACGGACCGCCCGAGGTTGGGGGACGGATTGGGGCCCTGGTGATCCAGCGGGCGGAGACCGTGAACATCAACCTCACCATCGTTTACGGCGGAACCGGCGACGAACCGCCCATCCTCACCGTGCAGGGCCGGTAGCGGCCGGGACATGAACCCGAGGTCCCCGCCGACGCTCCGGTGATCGCGCAACTTCCAGGGAGGTCGCGATGGAAAGGCCGTGATGGAAGACGGGGCGAACATCATCGACGCCGCATTCCGGATGATGGAAACGGCGATCGGCCGCGCTGACGGCGGGGAGGACATCGACGCCGCGCTGGACCAGATCTGCGACGCCGTGAACCTGATCGAGCCGGCGCTACCGGCAGCCGCGGAGGATCTGAGCTCCGCCGAGATCGGCGAGATACTGGCCCGGTTTGCCCAGCGGTCGGAGCGCGCCCTGGGCAATCATCCGGGCAACAGTCTCGAGCAGACCCTCCTGGTCATGGTGGCGCTGGGCGAGATCAGGCGGCGTGCCCGGCAGGACGGGCTGCCCACGCTGGAGTGGTGCCGCAGGGAGCGCATCAGGGGGGTTCTGCGGGACTGAACTTCGGGCCGAGGGCCGGCTCCTTTGGTCGTCGCTCGTATTGACGACCTACGAGCGCCGCATTTGGTTGAGCACGGGTCGGAGTGAAGCCGACATACATGGCGCCGTACCCGTGGCTGCACGGAAGTACCATGACGGGACGCCCGTCACCATCGTCTACGGCGGAACCGGCGACGATGTGCCCTGGTTACCGTGCAGGGGGCTACATAGCGGTCTGGACGGTTTGAAGTGTGTCCATTTCGGCATCGGGCCGAGCGCCGATGAGAGCGCGACGACCTGCCGGAGTGGGCTCGCAATGCCCGGCAGACATCCGTTACTCGATCCCCAGGCGCGCAGGTCGCCACGGTGATGATTACCGACACAACGTGTGCCTGTGGGTCTGGTTCGTCGACAATGCGGCTCAGTCCGTTTATTGGGAGTAAGATATAGTCATGAGGCAAGACCGGCGTCCACTGTCTGGAGAGGCCATGCCGCCCAACACGACCGCGGCGGGCGTGTGCCACATATGTCATGAGGAGGTGGACGGGGACCGGGACCGGATACGCCAACACCTCGTCCGCTGCATCTCAGACCTGATCGGGCTGCAGCCGGCCCGGACCCTGAGGGGTCGGAACGCTCTGAAGACGGCCTATATATCGGTCAGGGCTCCCGGGCGTCCCCACTGGATGGAGTTGGGAGTCCGTTGCGACGTCACACTCCGTGAGCTGGACCGTTTCCTGCGCGCCGTCTGGCTGGAGTGCTGTGGTCATCTGAGCCACTTCACCATCAACGGCGTCGATTACTCCGTCATGGTCCCGATGCCCGGTGAGAACCGGCGCTTCGAGCCGGAGTCCGAGCGTGAGGCGAGCTGGCGACACATGGGCCGATCCATCAATGCGGCCATCCCGCCGCTGGCCACGTTCCACCACGAGTTCGACTACGGCTCCACCACCGAGCTGGAGCTGGAGTATGTGGCAGTCTTCGGCGAGTTGGTCCAGAGGGTCAGCCCGATGCAGCCCTGGCACGGCGGCAAGATCGTGGTCCTGGCCCGAAACCAATCTATGCAGAGGTGCCTGCGCTGCGGACGACCGGCGCACTGGAAGCTCGCTCCGCGGTGCGATGACCATGAGTACGGCGACGAGGAACTTTACGTGGACCAGGGGGTGCTGTGTGAAGACGACCTGGACCCCATCGCCTTCTGCGACGACTGTGCGCCGGTTGAGGGAGAATTCATCCCCTTGATGAACTCTCCGCGGATCGGAGTCAACTGCTACGACAACACTCATTCGTGGCCTACCTGGCCGCTGCCGGAATACGATCCTTCGTAGAAGCCCGACTCCTGAGGCGTCATGTTTCGCATTCGTGGGCTTGAAGCAGGCGGTGCAAGCGGGAACGTCGTTTAGGCCTCGGAGTTCCCGCCCGAGAATGCCTGAGCTTCGTCGCACTGCACCGTTTCTATCTGTCGCTCGACATCTGCGTCAGTCCTTCAACTATCCACGACGCTACGCCTCGCTCCACGACGGTTGGCTCACCAGCCCACGCCAGAACTACGCCCTGTCGAGCGACAGATATAGAAAGCGACAGATAGAAACGATCTGTCGCTCGACACTGCACCGTTTCTATCTGCCGCTCGACAGAGGTACGGGAAACCCAAAATGTACCCATACCTCATCGTCCCCGTCCGACAAATTCCCGATCACGCCTAGGGGCTCGCACGGAGGAGTTTCTCCTCCCGCGTGCGGGTCCCATTGCTGGCCCCACTCGATACTCCCGGATAGCATCGTTGGTGCGCCAGTGCCGCTCCGTTAAGTTCTCCTCGATGGCTCTGGAGACGGAAGCGTGCTTGCCTTGCGGTCTCTATGCTGGCAGCGGCGCTTTATCCGCTGCGCCTACAGTCTGTCACAGTAATCTTGGTTGCAACCATCCTTGGGGCCCTACACCGTCGGCTTCCTCATCCTCCGGCCACCCCAGCGACCTATTCAGGTCCCTTTTCACGTCCTCATAACCAAATGGTGCGCCCTGTTCCAGCAAGGTGCCCAGTATTCCAGCGACGATCTCTTCACGTTTTGCCGTCAGTGCCGTTGCTAGAATGCGGAGATACCCGTAATTGGACTCCGCAAAGTCGCTGTCGGCACCCCCCTCGTCCCATTCTCGCATTGCGTCGTAACTCTGGCGGAACACCGGCATCGGGAACATGTGCCGTTTCACTTCAGGATCCCAGCGCTCGAAGCCCCGCCACTGTTGCAGGGCATCGTCGATAAGGTGTCGCGGGTCAGCAATCGTTTTATTCTTGCCCCGCAAGCGGTCCCACCGGACGAGCAGCCTGCTCCCCCGATACACCTTCAAGTGGTCTGAGTGCAGTCTGACCGTGACTTTTTCACCCAACGCCTTGGCCGGCACGCTGTAGCGATTTTTGGCTACCGTGATCAACGACGTTTGCTGCACCTTTTTTGTGAGAGTCACGTACTCCGGTGCCGGATCAGGCGGCAATAACCGGAGATGCTCACGCTCTGCGGGCAGCTTGCTCTGCACCTCCGGCCGGCGATTCAACCGGTCGACCAAGGCTTGCACGAAGTTTGTGTAATCCTGGTGCTCGACGAAGTCCCGCTTGCCTCGTATCTGCAACGCTTGACGAAGAGAACCTTTGACGATGCCGTTACCACGCTCCGCGCCCCCGTTCTCCCACGGGTGACCAGGGTTGATCAAACTCGTCTTTATTCCATAGTGCATCAAGAAATCTCGGTAGGGACGAGTAGCCTTCCCAGCATGGATGACGCAGCTCGAGTTGTCGCTACGCACCACCTCGGGCACTCCACCCAGCGCCGACATGGCACTCCGCAGTCCTTTTAGCAGCGACGAGCCGTTCTCTGACGCCGCCACTTCGACGTACATCCAACCCGAATAGCTCAGTCGAAACACGAACAGTTTGTGAGGAAAATGCTCGCCCTTGATCTTGACATCCAGGGTGTCGCAGCTCGTGAAATCGATTTGTACTTCTCGCCCAGGCGGATGCGCTTGCTCCATCGTGAGCAAGGACCGCTTCCCATTGCGCGGACCATTCTTTCCGGGACTGGATTCCCGTCGGCGCGCTGGTGCTCTACCGCGCTCATTGCGCCATTTCGAGAAGTACCTCTGCAGATACCTGCACAACGAGCGTCGCGGTTTTCCCGCGAACCTTTTTGGCCATTTGGCGATGAGGTGATCAACCACGGCCGACGCTTGCAACTTGCTGTCTATGTCAGCAACCAGAAGGGGGACTACCTCGGATTCCAGCAGCTCCGCGAATGGGTCCGGCGGCCCCGGTTTCCGGCGCTGTAGGCCGGGATTCTTCTGGCCGGACTTTCCTTTTCTAGGAGTCGCTTCCCGGCCTGATTCCTGGAGCGGTTGCTGAACCTCAATGTGTGGGGCGCAACTGTCGTCGACACCATCGCCCGGCATTGGACTTATCCCCCCGGCAACGGGCGACGCACCAGTGGCACGGCTATTGCTCTCCGGGGGTTGCGGTTGACTTGGATCAGCTTCCCCTATTATGTGTTTCGTATAATTATTCTGTTGGCGTTCTCGACGGCTGATCACACAAATTCCTCTGCCGCCCGCCTCGGGGCGGCTGGCTTGACGCACTTATGACGTGGGGCTCGACACTGCTACGACAGCCGGCCGAAAGCCCTAGAGAAAATGTATGATCGGTATGTGGCCGTTCAGAACCGCCAGATGGGTCATCATATGAGCGCATGAGCTATGAATGCGCCCGCTGACGGGGCCATTCCACGGGCCCCGCACCGCTATTGGCGGCAGGCTCCACCTTCGAGCGGTGGCACCTGAACGCTGGCGACCTGACTATACTGTAGCATGGGGATGCGCCTCGTGCAACAGGGGTTTCAGCCGGCATCGCAATCGCCGCCGGATGGAGGCACTATTACGATCACAATCTGGCCAGCGTTGATGTCGCGGTATGCCAGGACGAGTAGCCAACCTTCTACGAATCTACGGTCGCCATCGAGCTTGCGGAACGGCCGTGTCTATCATCATGGCGTCTTGCCGAATATGAACAGTATGGTACCGAGTGGTCGTGCCGTTAGTCTGGAAACCCCGGCGCCGTTGACCGGTCGACGGAGATTCGAACAATAAGAGGGTCGTCTTTCCCCGTCGCTACATTGAAATTCCCCGCACAAATTTGCTCACTCTAGGCATCATGCAAACCAAGCTGAGCATAGAGGCCGTCTAACCAAGTGGGAATAGCCGGTGTACATACTGGAGGTTGCGCGAACCAAATCGGACTGGACCTATACGCGTCCCTTTACAGGGATCGACAGCGCTTGGTAAATTGGATTGTGCCGGGATGGGCGGTTTGAGACAAATTCCCTGAAGCGTTGCAATCTCGGCATTGGCATTCAGGCAGTGCTAGTGTGTAGCGCCAAGCCTTGATATTTGTTGTGGGGTTATATGCACATCGTTTTGGATACTAACGTGGTGGTCACCGAAGGGTATGGTGCCAGCCGCCGGTTCAAACTGTTTCTGTCGGTTGCTCGAATGTTGGGGTATTCGGTCTACGTACCTGAAGTTGTCGTAGACGAAGTCGTAGCTAAATTCGCCAGAGTTCTGGGAAGTGAGGCCGAAGATTTAGGCAAAAAACGGCGAAGGCTTACAGAGTTGCTCTCATCAGAGTTGAGCGACCCTCTCGATGGACTAGATTTGGCCGCAGAGTCCGAGTCTTTCAGGAGCAGGTTGTTAAAGCAGCTTTCTGATGCGAGCGTCCAGTTGCTCAGTTATCCAACTACAAGTCACCGCGATCTGGTCAAAAGAGCCACCACTAGAATTAGACCGTTCAATGAAAAAGGATCCGGTTACCGGGACACGTTGATATGGATGACGGTATTGGATTTGGTACCAAGAGCGGACGATCTGATCGTGCTGGTCGCCAAGGATCGGATGTTCAGGGGCCAAGGGACCGAACTGAATGCGCGTTTGGTCTCCGAAGCGAAGGGGGAAGGGGATCAATCGACCGACGTTGCGCTTGCTCTCGATTTGAAGGCCCTGATCGATGACTATATTCGTCCAAATCTGAAAAATGTGGCTTGGGATGACCCGGTGAAGACCTTGAGTAATTTGGCAAATGACGTTGGCAGTACGCTGGATACGCAGATAATGAATGAATACGCGCACCAAGAATTGGACCCAAATCGAATAGGGTTGACGTGGGAATTTGAATCTCCAAAGCTGCAAGCAGTGTCTGAATTTTGTGACCCTGATCAGATCGACGTGAGTGAGCTCAATACTGGCCAGTATTTGGTCAAAGTGGCAGCCAATTTTACCGGGGAATTTGACGTCTTCATGCTCAAGGCAAATTGGTACGCTCACGAAGACGACGCTCGTTTATACCTAATTGATTGGGACTGGAACGATTTCGGTCTCTTAGCCTCCATCAGCTTGCCCGTACGCTGTGAGGCTTACTTGTTGGTTGACTCTGGCGGTAACCTGCTTAATGGTTACGAATCCATCGACATCATCCCAGCTCTGGTACATGATGCTAATTTCTGAGCCGCCTGCCGGCGTAATCCCTACCAGCAAACGCATATGTCGGCGCCCCCAAACCCAAGGACAGGCGAGAACTCTATATATCATCGCAAACCTGGGCCGTTGCTATTCGGGTCGATTCCGGTAGGCGGCAGAATCGTACGCTAAGGTTGCTATCGGCGTTTTGCCACCGGTATTCGTTGGTGAACAGGATGTGGGCCCAGCCAAGGGGCGAGATGTGGGCCAGGAGATCGGGCTCGATGGTCATCCCTGCGTGTTTCGGCTGTCTGACCGCTTCGTCGAGATGGGCGGTATTCCGGCAAGTAACGATGGCGGCGAGCAGGTTGAGCCCGGCCATGCAGCAATGCTGGCCCTCGCTCGACAGACCGAAAAGGTCGGCGCGCTCCAGACGATTCGTCTCGTCAGGTTCCGCCCCTCCGTTATCCATTCATCTCGGCAGGCTCGGTGGTGTCCGCAAGGGGATCGTTGAGCGTACAACCCAGCCTGTCGCTTCAACCCCCGCCAAACCGGAGCCGGGAGCGTCTCATATGAATGCTACGGTAACAATTACGGAAGCGGGACCCTATCCGTACACTTCCCACCATGACCGAAACTCTCATCGGATACGCCCGCTGTTCCACCGACCGCCAGGACCTGGACGCCCGGCATCAGGTGCTCCTGGGGCGTGACGTCGCCGAGGACCGCATCTACACCGATCACGGCCTTACCGGCACCACCCGACCCGGTCTCGATCAGGCCCTCGCCGCCGTGCGCCAGGGCGACACCCTGGGCGTGCCGAAACTGGACCACTTGGCCAGGTCTGTCCCCGGATGCCTGTGCCATCGCCGACCAGATTCGGGAACGCCGCGTGAAACTGGCCCTGGGCTGGACCCTCCACAACCCGGACGATCCCATGGGCAAGATGTTCTTCAACATCCTCGCCACCTTCGCCGAGTTCGAAGCAGATCTCATCCGCATGCGCACCCGCGAGGGCATGGCCATCGCCCGCGCCAGGGGGAAACTGCGCGGCAAACAGCCCAAACTCGCCGCCCGACAGCAACGGGAACTCTGCCGCATGCATGCCAGCGGCGAGTATTCCATCAGCGATCTCGCCGAGCTCTGCTCCGTCTCAAGACCAACCGTATATCGCACGTTCAACCGGCGCCTTTCTCCTTAGCGTACGATCCTGCCCCTTACCGGAATCGACCCGAGGTGGCTCGAGGCAACACGGTCAAGTACCGGTGGCGCACCTTGCAACTGCTGCCCAGTATGGAACGTCCCTGCTACGCCGGTGTCCAAGTGGAAGCCCTCGAACACACCGACAGCCGCCTCTAGGTACGCCAGAGGGTGAGATGATCCCCAATCGGCGCTGCCCCGGTCCGGTGCGCTACGTGCTTCCCATGGCGCACTGGCTCCCACACCGGAAATCGGCCGCATCGTGAAACACCTGGACAACCATCACCTCAGCCAACCCCAGTTGCGACACCTGGCTGACCTAGAGCCCCATTCCGTCGTCGCGGAACCCGCTGTCGAGAACCATCACAGTGAACCTCCGTACCGCCGGGAATTTACCCCCGCGACAGCTGGCCCCCCTGGAAAGCGGTGCAGCGGGCCAGGGACCAGGGCGCCCTATCCCTACGAGTAATCTCAGGTCAACTGGGCGTTCACGGCAATACTGTCCGCGAGTACATCCTCGCCCTGGCCCAGCCCACCGATCACCCCATCAACCGTGGCGCCAGTCGATCACCTCAACCGACCATCCACCGCTCAGACTGACAAAATCGCTGGACAACAACCGAGTTTGTGTACAAAAACGCATCCGGCGCCAACGGCGATAGGCGGTGATCATGGTGCTGCGTCCTGTTGAGGTGTTGGGCAGCCACATCGGGATGAAGGCATTGTAGCAGGGATCTGCGCCTGGGAATCAGGGCCGGTTTACGGCGAAATTTTCCAGTGCAGTAATCCAACGGTGGAATAGCGGACACTCCTGCTGGACCTTGTCTAAGCCCATGTACTGAAACGCGTCTACCCCCATCAGGCGTTTGTTATATCGGGGTTCCAGGTCCCTGATCCGCTGTTCCGGTTTGGTCTGTCGTGAATCATTGATCTGTTCCGGCGTGTCGAAGGAGTCCCTGATTGCGGTGAGCGCCGGCGCGAGATCCCGCCGACCAATGCCCAGGGCTAAGTTGCCGGGGTCGCTGAACAGGAGCCCCTCGAATTCGTGCATGATGACGTTGGGCAGGAACCGGCGTGGGTCGAGGTCCGTAAATGATCCGGCAATGTCGCGGCGGACCGCTTCTTCGATGGCCTGAGCCTTGGCCAATGGGTCGGTCAAATGCTTAGAACTGATCCGGCCGGGCCATGTGCGTGGCAATCCGTAGTAATCCACCATGGTGGTGACCAGGTGTACCCGAGGGTTCCTGAGCTCGTCTATGATATCGTTGCGCTCGGCGGCCCAGCGAGTGAGGCCACCCGTGGCGTTAAAGAGCACCGGCCTGATGTAGGAATATCCAAACCCATCGAGGTGGGGCGCCAGTATGGCGTAGACCCAGTCCCTTTCGGTCCAGCCCTCCACTATGATGCTGAGGCGGGGCATGAGATTACTGGGGCGTGGGGTGCCCGCCGAGGAGGTTCTTCTGCCAGAGTTCGCCCAGGCTGTAGCGCTGCAGCCAACGGTCGAGCTCCTCCCGGTCCAGGGAGCGCACCACGGTAGCACCCTGCTCGCGTTCGGTAACCAGGATATCCTCGGGCTGGAACGGGTCCACCATCTGAGGTGACTGGGTGGCGATCACGATGGCGGTATCCACCGAGGCCGACTGGATGATGCCGGCTAGGAGGTGGATGGCGTGGGGATGGAGTCCCAACTCCGGCTCGTCTACGATGATGATGGCGGGGCGGTACTCCACCGGCTGCAAGAACAGGGTGGCCAGCATGATGAATCGCAGGGTCCCTCCCGACATGGTCCAGGGACCGAATGGCCGCGCCGAGTGGACGTGGGTCCATTGGAGCAGGTTTGTCTCGGGGTTGAGGCGCAGCGGTTCCAGTCGGATATCGGCGATGAATGGGGCGACCCGGCGGACCGCGCTGACGATGCTTTGGTAGTGGTCGGGGTGTCGCTGGGCTAACAGGTACAGGAACGACGCCAGGTTGCTGCCGTCGGAGTGAAGGCACTCGTTGTCCTGGAGCCAGTTCCTCTTCTTGGCTGGGGAGTCACGGCTGGTGTCCAGCGGGTCATAGACCCGGTGACCATGGAATAGGGCACCGATCAGAGGCTCCAATACTGTGCTCCAGCTCACCTCGCCACGTATGGCGGCCTCAGGTCCATCTGACGAGACCGCTCCCTGTCCGTCCGGGTAGCCGGGTACGCCGGTGGTTTCGATGACCTGATTCAACACACCCAGTCCGTCATTGGCGGTGGGCACGAGGTCGGCCAGGTATCCGAACCGGCCGTTGGCCAGCTGGAGCTGCAATCGGATCCGGTCGGTTTGGGCACGCCCGAAGTGTAGGACTTCGTCGGCGCCGCCGGCGCGTACGGCATAATCGTTGAGCATGCCCAAGCGCAGGTTGGTGATGAGGGTGAAGACCTCGATGATATTGGACTTGCCGGCCCCGTTCGCGCCAATGAGCACGGTGAGCGGCTTAATCTCCAGGTCGTCGATGGCCCTGATGCTCCGGAATCCGTGGATGGTGATTTTACCGAGTCGGTCCATTTGGCCGTGTCCGCGTGGCGGTTGATGCTGGGTTGGAGGGCTGTCGTTGGATTGTAACACCGGGGTTTGTGGCCCGTCCCTGACTGGGTACCCGGGTGGGTGCCGGTGCCGGGATGGGCCTTACCAGGGCGTGGGGAATTCTCCTCGTGGCAGTTGGGATGCGTCCGGCTTTGGAGGCGGAGCCAGTTGTCTTTTGGAGTACCGCTTGACGCCCGGGTAGCGGGCCTGCGGCATGGCTGGCCGGTGGCGCCGGTCGGGGCGGCCCGGCAGGTGGGTCTACATCAGCTGTTCGGTGATCAAGTAGAGAGTCTTGACATAGACGGTGTGGGGCGCGCGGCGGGCGGTCGCGGCCGGCGTTCCGGGGAGGTTGTCCGCCCCGCCGGTGGTCAGGCTAACGACGGTGAAAATAGCCGCGGTGCGCCCCACTTGCGAACGTTTTTTCGCTGCGCGATAATTGCATTTATCGAGCATCTTTCACCCGCTCCAATCACCCCCAAATCCCGCCTCCGGAGGACCGCCCATGACCAAGGTTGACAACCACCTGCAGTCCGCCCGCTGGCGTCCCGGCCGGCTGGAGACGGTGCCATGCCGCCGGTAAGGCGACACCGCATCGGCGAGGAGCTGCCGGCCGTGATCCACCCGAATCCAGACCCGGCCGCAATCGACCTCTGCCGGCAGTTGGTGGCCGAGACCGACGTGGAGGCCGTCATTCTCTTCGGCTCGAGGTTCACCGGCGGCTGGGACGAGCAGTCCGACCTGGATATCATCGTCGTCCTTCCTGCCGCCCATGACGGGGATGACCGCAGGAAGGCTCTCGGACGGGGCTTGGACAAGCTCAGGGAGCGCCACTATCCGGGCTATCGCGGCTACGACAGCCCCCATCACGGGGTGGCGGACGGGCTGATGATCGAGACTCCTGAGAATTACCACGCCGGCCGCCGCACCCTGAACCTCGTCATTGGCCGGGCCGCCCGGGAGGGCCGTGTCTTCACCGGTGATCCCGGCGCCGAGGACGGCTACCGCCACGACGGCGACACATCCAACGAGTGGAAGCTGGTCACCTTGGAAAGGTTCAAGAGGGCGTCGGAGGAAGCCCGTGACCTGGACTACGTGCGTCGGTCCTGGCTGGATCGATCACGGCGCAGCCCGGTCCTGAACGCCATGCGCGGGCGAAACGCCCACGGGCTGCTGTGGAACTCGGGCGCGGCGCTTTTGTCCATCCTGGGCGTGATCTACCCCCGGGACTCGGTGGCGGAGATGGCGGCCGCCATCTCCGTACACGACGCCGGCTGGAGCCACGAGTTCCGCAGCGACCTTGCCCAGATTGACCAGTACGCTTACTGCGGGTGCGAGGTGGTGGTCACCGACCCCATCGGGGACGTGCCCGCCATGTGGCGCGATCTGGAAATTGACCGGGGCGCGCTGTGGGAGCGCATCCGTGAACTCAGCGGGTATGACCTCCACGCCGTCCATGAAAGTCCCGTCCCTGGACCGTGAACCGCATCATTCCGCGCCAATAATCCGTTCCACCTTCTTATTTCTTTTCTACGGAGCCGTCATGACCACCGCCCCCAGCCATTACCAGATCGTTCCCCAGCGGCCAGCGCCGGCGCTGGCCGCCGCCGACCGGGGCGTGGCCGATTCCCTGGAGTCGGTCCTTTCCGACAACACCAAGCGTACCTACGACACCCAGTGGCGCATCTTCGACGACTGGTGCGCCGAGGTGGGACTTTCTGCTCTGCCGGCCGATCCCCTCACCGTGGCCCGCTACCTGGCCGCCCGGGCCGGCTCCGGCGCCAGCATCGCCACGCTCAGGCTGGCCGCCTCCGCCATCTCGAAGGCCCATGAGTGGGCGAAGCATGAAACGCCCTGCCGGGATCCCGGTGTGCGCGCCTCTTTAAAAGGATGGGGCCGGCGTCTCTCGAAATCCCAGCGCCAGTCCGGGGCCCTCACCGCCGACGTGCTCGCCGTCATCCGTCTCACCGCCGTCCAGCCCCGCAAGCGTGGTCGCGGTATCGAGACCCCCGAGCAGGCCGCGGAAAGGGCGAAGTTCGACCTGGCCCTGGTGGCCGTCCTATCCGACGCCGGACTGCGCCGTTCCGAGGCTTCATCTCTGACCTGGGGCGATGTCCAACGCTGGGACGACGGCAGCGGCCGCATCACTGTCATCCGTTCCAAGACCGACGTGGAGGCCCAGGGCGCCGTGGTAGCCATCACTCCCGCCGCCATGAACGCGCTTTCCGCGATACGGCCGGCTGGGGTCGGTGGAGGGGAGAAAGTGTTCGGACTGTCGGAGTCCCAGATCGCCCGGCGGGTCAAGGCCATCGCCAAAGCCGCAGGATTGGCGGACTGGGAGTTCTTCAGCGGCCACAGCGGGCGCGTCGGCATGGCCCGGCGCATGGCGCAGAACGGCGCCCCCACCCACGAGATCGAGCGCCAGGGCCGCTGGAAACAGGGCGGCGGCATGGTCGGACGCTACACCCGCGGCGAGTCTGCCGGGTCAGCGCTCAGGTACCTGTGACCGTCCCGTCTCAGTTATGAGTAGAAAGATTCAGTATGGGTTTTGCCGCAGAGCTACCGGCGTTTGTCTACCCAACGCATGATACGCCCGCTGGTCTCCGCAACCGCGCGTGCCACTGCCGTATGCTCCCGATCCAGTTCCCCATAGGCAATCCTGTCTCCCAACTCCGGCGCCAAGACGCCATCAATGTCAACTGACCGGTCTAGCCGTTCGCCGTCCAAGGTCCACCAGATCGACAGTGCCACGTCGAACCCGGCGTTTCCCCTGCCGGTATAATCTCTCAGCGTGTAGACGTGCTTCAGCCGCAGCGGCCGCTCACGGCTCAACTTGAACCCGTCGGACACGATGTACTCCGCTTTCGTGCGCTCCCATCGCCGAGCTTCCAAAAGAGAACCGGAGTTGGTTTCCGTACCGTCAAGTTCCACGTAGGAGACCTGAGTGGACGTGCGGAATAGGGCATCGGCCAACGGTCCAAGCGTTGTTTGCAGCCCATCCAGCATGGGCCGTATGTACCTTGAGTACGCGGTGTCCAAAGCCTTGACGTCAGCATCCTCAGGAGGCTGGCCTTTGTTCGCCTCGACAAAGGCGACGAGTTCCCGGTTGACCTCAAGCATGTCCAGGACACCTCCTAAGTCGGCCAGCGTTATGACTTCGCTGTCGCTTCGGGACTGCCGCGTCTCGCCGCCGTAAACGACCGTTTTCGAGTTGATATCCGGCACCGCCTCAGCCACCCGATGGAGTGAGCGGAAGAAGTCTGAACCGATGGTGGCGCCGGACTTCACCTCAACGGCAGCGAAACCGGAGCCGTCCGGATAGAGCAGATCGCATTCCAGGCCTCTCGAATCTCGGAAGAAGGAGAGATTGGCCTGGTTTCCCCGATTGAACCGATGCTTGAGCACCTCCGCGACCACCGCATTCTCGAAAAGCGGCCCGCGCAGCGGATGGGTTGCCACCTGCTCGGCGCTTTCGATACCGATGAGATAGGCCGCCAATCCAACGTCGCAGAAATAGAACTTGGGTGACTTGACCAGCCGCTTACTGATATTGGCAAAGTAAGGAGGCAATTGAAAGATAATGTAGCTGGCCTCCAGCACAGTCAGCCACTCGCGCGCCGTGGTGTGGGACACGCCGGCATCGGCCCCCAGAGAACTGAGATTGACCAACTGGCCGATCCTCCCCGCACATAGCCGCACGAAACGCCGGAAATTCGACAGGTTGCGGATCTCTCCCAGACGGCGCACGTCGCGTTCCACGTACGTCTCGAAATAGTCGCCCAAGGCCTGCGTCGGATCGAGACCCTGATCGATGATGCGAGGATAGAAGCCGGAATACAGAATATCGTCCACCGAGCCGCCGACGCCGGCCCGTTGCCGTTCCGTCAGGGAAAAGGGCAACAGGCGCAGCAACGCCGTTCTGCCGGCCAAAGATTGATTGATCGCATCCGAGAGCCGGAACTGCTCGCTGCCGGTCAGTACGAATAAACCGTTTCGGCCCATCTCGTCGGCGATCACCTGCAGGTACGACATGAGCGCGGGTACATGCTGGACCTCATCGATGATGGCGCCGTCGTCAAACTGGGCCAGGAATCCCCGAGGGTCCGACTCGGCGAAATCGCGCTGGTCGGGCGCTTCCAGATTCGCGTAATCCAAGTCGGGGAAGGCAGCTCGGCAGAGGGTCGTTTTGCCAGACTGGCGCGGCCCGGTCACCGTGACGAAGGGATACTGCTGGAACAGCACAGCCAGCCGTGGCGCAATTTCTCGCTCTATCATGAGACCACTGTAATAGCAGTGATGCACATATTGCAAGTATTACTTGCAATATGTGCATCATGGGGTCAGCAAATGCTCGGGGCAAGATACGACGTGGCCCCGGTGGTCATCCTCTCCGACGCAGGGCCTCGGGCGCTCCGAGGCGGCCGCGCTCACCTGGAGCGACCTACAGCACTGGGATGACGGCTCCGGCCGCATCATCGTGGTCCGCTCCAAGGCGCGGTGGTGGCCGTCATCCCCGCCGCCATGAAAACCCTGGACGCAATACGGCCGGCAGGGGGTTGGTGGTGGGGAGAAAGTGTTCGGGCTGTCGGAGTCCCAGATCGCCCGGCGAGTCAAGGCCATCGCCAAAGCCGCGGGATTGGCGGACTGGGAATTCTTCAGTGGGCACAGCGGCCGGGTGGGCATGGCCCAGAACGGCGCCCCTACCCACGAGATCGAGCGCCCAGGGCCGCTGGAAACAGGGCGGCGGCATGGTCGGCCGCTACATCCGCGGCGAATCCGCCGGATCAGCGCTCAGGTACCTGTAGAGCATCACGCCCTTCGCCAAAAACGGCTTGACGCAGCGTTTCGTTCAGCCGGGTCTGCCAGCCGCGGCCACCGCTTCGGAAGTGCTCGACTATATCCGCGTCAAGCCGGATGTGGACCTGCTCCTTGGTGGGAGATTTCTGCTTGCCTCGGGTCCGACGGTAACGCTCCAGGATATGGGGCACCGCCTCACCCGAAGGCTTGGCTGTGGCGAACCACTCGTCGTCCGCCTCAAAGGCATCGGGATCTTCGGCAATGCCGGCATTGATGGCCGCATCCTCCTCCGGCGTGGGAATGATGATCTCACGTTGTCGCGTCGACATACCTTTGGGTCTCCCTCACGTTTGCTTTGCGCAAGCTGACGATCCGAATACGATCCTCGCGTTCCGTCCAGACAACATGGTGCAATCGGTCTCCGATCAACCCGAAACTGGACCATCTTTCTTCGCCATCGCGATCACTCCTTTGGTGAATAGCCGTCTCCCAGTCAAAATATTCCATGGAGGCGAAATCTATGTCTCGCTTGCGCAGGGTTTCCTCGCGCTTACTCTCATTCCATTCGTATCCTAAAGTTTCTTGAAATTCTCTGGCCATCGCGAGAAATCCTCCACCTGCTTTGCAGCGGTTTCCTGTCTCGCTCGAAAATTCGCGGTCATCAGTGAGCTGTGGATGCTCGACGGCCTCCTTAATTGTACACACAAAAAAGGTTGCGTCAACCGAATCCCGGAACGTCAGCCCGCCATCACCCCAGTTGCAATGAAAGCCCTGGACGTCATACGATTGGCGCGCGCTTCAGGTGAGAGGAAGGTGTTCGGGCTGTCGGAGTCCCAGATCGCCCGGCGGGTCAAGGCCATCGCCAAAGCCGCAGGATTGGCGGACTGGGAATTCTTCAGTGGGCACAGCGGCCGGGTGGGCATGGCCCGCCGCATGGCCCAGAATGGCGCGCCCATCCACGAGACCGAACGCCAGGGCCGCTGGAAACAGGGCGGCGGCATGGTCGGCCACTACACCCGCAGCGAGTCCGCCGGATCAGCGTTGCGGTATCTATGATTCGACACGAGTGGACAGTCCTGTAAGCCCTTTCAATGAAGCCACGACATTTCGGCCGTGGAAATGTAGAGAGGATGACCATCTCAGTGCATGCGGGTGATGCGGTCCTGGGATCCCGCTTCCACCGTCCCACGGTCGGCGAAATACGCAATCAGCGCGTCCAGGTCAACGTCTCCGCCGACCCTCTCCTCGCCGTCCTTCAGCACGCTGAAACTGTCGCCGCCATCGGCCAGAAAGCTGTTGACCGTTACTCGATAGATCCTGTCCGGGTCCACCACAACGCCGTTGATTTTGATGCTCGCCGCGTCCACCTTCGACCCCGCCGGCGCCGCCGCATCCCAGGCGTAACTGAACCCATCCGAGACTTGCAGCACTCTCATCGAGCCCGGCTCCGGGTTGTCGAACTGCTGCTCCAGCAGGTCCTTAATCTGCGTACCGGTCAGGGACATAGTCACCAGGGTGTTGCCGAAGGGATGGACGGCGAACGCTTCTCCATAGGTGACCTCGCCGTCGGCCTCGTTTCCCGACGCGGCGAACCGGATGTCGGCCCGTATCCCCCCTGGGTTCATGAATGCCGCCACCGCGCCCCCAGCGTCGTCGCCACGGGTTGCCGCCAGCTGGGCATCGGCGATTACATCGCCCAGAGCGGACTCGCCCGCCTGGTTTTCCTCGCGCATGATGCCAGCGCCGACGTTGCCGATCACCGCGTCAGCCAGCGGCGCCGCCAAAGCCTCGTACCGGTCAATGAGCGCCGTGAGCGCAGGAACGGGCGTAACGTTCGCCTGTGAATTGGGAAGGTTTTTCGCGGACTCCACCACCATGTCCCCGGTGTCCCGGACCAACTTCACGTCGATGACGGTGAACAGGCGACCTCCGCGGTCGGCCATGGTCACCCACTTGCCGTCCATCTCACAGACGAACTCGTCGTTGGTGTGGCCGGCGATTACCAGGTCCACGGCGTCGTCCAGCTTCCCCACAATCTCCGCCACTGGCCCGGTGAGACCGGAACCGCAGTCGTCCGGTTCACCGTCCGAGAATCCGCCCTCGTGGAGGAGGACCGCGATTGCCTCGATGCCCTCTTCCCGTAGCCTCGGCGCCAAAGCGTTCACCGTTTCGGCTTCGTCCCGGAACGTCAGCCCCTCCACCCCGCTCCGAGTCACTATGCCGGGGGTTCCCTCCAGGGTGACACCGATGAACGCCACCCTGACACCCTCGTAGTCGCGGACAGCGTAGGGCGGGAAGATGGTTTCCCCTGTTTCGTCCACCACGACGTTGGCGGCCAGAAATCCGAACTCGGCCCCGCCGAACGGGCCATCGCCGCGGTCTCCGTCCACCGGATGCGGTCCGCCGTGCTGCATCCTGCGCAGCTCCGCCGCCCCCTCGTCAAACTCGTGGTTGCCCACTGCGTTCAGATCGAGGCCCATGAGGTTCATGGCCTCAATGGTGGACTCGTCGTGAAAGAGCGCTGAAATCAGGGGCGAGGCTCCGATGAGGTCACCGGCCGAAACGAACACTGAGTGGTCCACTTCGGACCGTGCCGATTCGATGTGTGCAGCCAGGTAGTCCACCCGTCCCACGCCACCAAAGGAATCGGAGGAGGTCGCGATATTGCCGTGGAGGTCGTTGATGGCCAGGATGCGCAGCCGCACATCAGCAGGTTCCTCAACTGAGCACCCGGACAACAAAATGGTCACGCCGAGCAGTAGCGCAGTGGACAGCAGTCGTTTCATCTCGCGACCGAACTCCTCCCTGGTCTGGCCGGCGCCGCAAATTGACTGCCGTACTCTACTCCCATTTGACGGATTCGCAAAACTGGCGCTCGCAAGACTTCCAATGTCATTGCCTCGGCCAAACACGCGGTAATATTTCGCCGGTTGAACCAAATCCCGAATATTCAACTGCCTGTCCCGTCCAGAGGTGGCGGGAACCTCTGAGGTCACGACCCTTGATAATTCCTTAACATCCACTGCGTATTCTGCTCTCATCGAAGCCGCCCATACCAAGAACCAAGCTTCCGGCGGCATCGGGAGGCAAAATGCTCAGCAGAATCCGCAACGTCAGGAAGCGCTGGCTGGCCGTGTTCGCGGCCGTCGCTTTGCTGGCTCTCGGCCTGGTCTCCGGAGTGGCGTTGGCCGCCAACTCCTCCGACCCGCTTCACTATATGGAGCCCGCCGGCTACCACTACAACGTCGGCCACATGATGAACGGCCCCGACCTCGACGTGCTGGCGCGTGTCTCGGAGATAGTCGACGTGGAACAGGCCGCCCTGGCATCGGCCTTCGCCACCGCCTACGACGAGCGCGCCGACGCCACGTTCACCGATTACCTCCAGTCCCTCGTAGAGGATGAAACCCTGAATCGGGAACAGGCGGCCGCCGCGGCGACGTGGTTCGATGGGCGACCAGCAAACTCCGCCACCATTGCCATCCTGCTGGCGTTCACCGCCAACTCCGGCTTCGTCGACGACCTTCTGTCCAGGATGGTGGAGCATGGCAGGATCACGCAGGAAGAGTCCGAGGCGCTCAGCGGATGGCACGAAAACCGCCCTGACGCGATTCCCCAGGACGAGCGCAGCCGGTTCACCCACCGCAAGGGCCATCACGACGGCGACGGCGAGTTTGACGACGATGATGACTAAATCCGGTTGAACCTCGCTCGTCCGGTCGGGAGGTGGCCGACGGCGGGAACTCCGTCGGTCGCCCCTCTACGCCAAACATGGGCCGATTGCGGAACACTTGCGAAATACGAATGACAACCGGAAAACCCCGGCGTGCTATGCTGAACCTACCCCCGTCGTTTCATAGGAGAAGCCTCCATGTCCTGCGACATTCTGGTGATTGAAGACGACCCCGGCATCGCCCGAATCATTGGACTCTATCTGGAACGGGACGGACACCGGGTGACTGCCGTCGGCGATGGTCTGGCCGGCCTGAGGGCCGCCCGCGATTCGGAACCCGACCTCATCGTTCTGGACCTGATGCTGCCCAGGCTGGACGGCATGGAAGTGTGCCGGACGCTGCGGGAGGAGTCGGACGTGCCCATCATCATGGCCACGGCGCGAGTGGATGAAGAGGACCGGCTGGCTGGCCTGGACCTGGGCGCGGACGACTACATTCTCAAGCCCTTCAGCCCGCGGGAGCTGGCGGCACGCGTGCGGGCGGTGTTGCGCCGCACGGCCCGCCACGCGGCTGCCGCCACGCCGGCCGTGCTGGAACGCGATGGAATGGTCATCGACATCAAGAACCGGACGGTCAATCGCGGGGAAGTCAAACCTTGCCTGACGCCCACCGAGTTCCGGTTGTTAGCCGCGCTGGCCGCTGAGCCGGGTCGCCCCTTCGCCCGCCACCAGATCATCGACAAGGTCTTCGGCTACGACTTCGACGGTTTTGACCGCACCGTGGACGTGCACGTCGCCAATCTGCGCCGCAAGATAGAACCCGACGCCAGGAAACCCCGTTACATTCAGACCGTCCACGGCGTCGGGTACCGGTTCGGCAATGCCTAGATGGAAATTCGGCCTCCGGCTGCGCCTGACGCTGGGTTTCGCCGTCATCCTGGCCCTGTCCACCGGCGCCGTGGCCTGGCTGACCGACTACGCTGCGGAACGCGCGGTGGAGCAGGTCCAGAGGGAGCAGGACCGGGTGCGGACCAACCGCATCCTGGTGGCGCTGGCCGATTTTCACGACTCCGGCGGGAACTGGCGGGGGATACAGGATTTCGTCAGCCGGGTCAGTTTCCAAACCGAACGGGAAATCATCGTGCTGGACACCCAGGGCCATCTGGTCGCCGAGAGTCCGATCCGACCCGACGGGCACGGAGACGACGACCATTACGCCGGCGCGTTTTCGGAACGGCGTTTCGAGCCGATAGTATCCGACGGGGTTCGGTTGGGGTCGGTGGCGGTGAGCGCGCGGGCGTGGGACGACGCGCCGACATTAGCCCACGACGAATCGGACGGTTTGCCTTTTGCCGGCGCGGAGCCTCCGCTGGAACTTTTCGCGCACTCCGTCCGGGAGGCGCTGATCGTGTTCGGCGCCATAGCCGGCGCGGTGGGCGTGCTGCTGGTGCTGCTGCTCTCCCGGCGGGTGCTGGGTTCTATCGGGAACCTCACCGCCGCGGCCCGGGCCCTGGGCGGCGGCGACCTGTCCAGTCGCGCCGTAGTGAGGGGCAACGACGAAATCGCCGAACTGGGGCAGGCCTTCAACGCCATGGCCGATGCCCTGGAAGAGTCGGAGCGCCAGCGTCGCGCCATGGTGTCGGACGTGGCCCACGAGCTGCGGACGCCCCTGGCCAACATCCAGGGACACATCGAGGCATTGCAGGACGGGTTGTTGGAACCCGACGCCGCCACCCTCGACACCGTGCATCAACAGGCCCTGCGCCTGAACCGTCTCGTGGATGACCTGAGGCTGCTGGCGGCAACGGAGGCGCGGGAGCTGCGGCTGGAACTGGAGCCGGCCGCCGTGGCGGACATCATCGAGAAAGTCGCGGCCTCGTTCCGACCCCGCGCCGCCGCCGGCTCAGTGGACCTGGCCACGGCCACGGCGGAAGGATTGCCAGTCCTGAACGTTGACCGGCTCCGCATCGAGCAGGTGGTCGGCAACCTGGTGGACAACGCCATTCGCCACACCCCGCCGGGGGGCGCCGTGAGCGTCGTGGCCTCCCAACACGGCGCTGGCGTCAGGGTAGTAGTTACGGACACCGGCGTCGGCATTCCGGCGGACGCGCTCCCCCACGTATTCGACCGCCTCTACCGGGCTGACCCCTCTCGGGGCCGCGCCACCGGAGGGACCGGGCTGGGGCTCACCATTGCCCGCCAGTTGGTGGAAGCCCACGGCGGAACCATCTGGGTCGAGAGCGCGGCGGGAGCCGGCAGTCGGTTCGGTTTTGATCTCCCTTCGTAATTCCTTAATATCGTCCGTCTATCCTGCATCCATCAAGGCCGCCGACTGAATACAAATCTCATCACCTACGGCGGCGCAGGAGGCAACAATGTTCAACAGGATGCGCAACATCAGGAGACGCTGGTTCGCGGTTGCCGGCGCGGTGGCGCTGCTGTCGGTCGGACTCGTGACCGGCAGCGTCGTGGCTGCCGGCGTCGGGGGCGCGGACGGCGGGCCGTTCCATCGGGGCGACGGGCCTTCCGAAAACCGGGGCGGCCACGGCGACCCCGACGCGCTCATGGCACGGGTGGCCGAGCTGCTGGGCGTGGAGCCGGCCGCCCTGGAGGCCGCCTTCGTAACCGCAATGGACGAGCAGAGCGAAACCATATTCGACGCCCGTATCGACGGCCTGGTCGCCGATGGCGTCCTGACCGCAGATCAAGGGGACGAGGCCAGGACCTGGTTCCAGTCCCGCCCGGAGGGCGCTGGCGCCCTTGGCATCCACTTCGCCGATGGGGCCGACTCCGACTCCGATTCAGGCCCGATCGATCTGTGGCTGTCCATGCTGGTGGAAACGGGACAGCTGACCCCGGAAGAAGCCGCCGGTATCAGGGCGTGGTTCGATGACCGCCCGGCCTTCCTGGTCAATGCCGACGGCGGGCCCATCGGCGATGGCCCGGGCCATGAACGCTGCGCTGACGACGACGGCGCTTCCGTCGGCATCAGCAACGACGACCCCGAGAGTTAGCCCAGTGGCCCACGAGCCGCCGCTCCCATGGCCCACATCAACACCAACCCTCCCTGGGCTGGAGCGGTGTGGGAGTAGGGAAAGAGGGAGGGATAGCCGGGGAGTCGAGGGCTGAACCGGCCCGGAGAGCGGCGCCGTCACTGAGCGGCGCCGCATCCCCATCCGGGCGCGGAGACCCAGCTGCGGTGGTCAGACCCGGCCGTGCTCGCACCGACCGTTCGACAACCTGAAGGACCAGTACGCGATCCAACCGATGGCTAATGTCCAAACCATGAGGGCACCTCCATGGCGACGGACCCGGAACAAACGGACCCCGCCAAACGTACGTGTCCGGTCCCAGAGATCACGGCTCCACCACCCGGCCCACGAACAGGTTCGTCCCCGTCGCGTTGTCCCGTATCACGAAGATGAAAGGCCGGTCCACCTTCACTTCAACCGGCATGGGCTTCGCCGACTCCGTCTGCATCATCACCGCGGTCGCCGCTGCGGCTTCGGTGCCCGACTCGTCAACCGACACGAATGCCTTGTGGACCGCAGCGCCGATGTACAGGCAACCGTTGTCTCGTGCAGCGCATGACAGGCCGTCCATGCCCGAAAAGTCGGCGGCGCCGGGGTCAAAGGCCGCGGACATCCCCATCGTCTTCAGGGCGTCGCCCAGCCGGAACGCGGCGTCGAACCCAAACCGGGGCATCTCCAGCGCGACGTAATTCTCGGAAACCTGCGCCAGAGCCTGATCCAGGAAATCCGCGTCCAGACGCTCCTCGAATTCCTGGAACCGTCCCTGGTCGGGCAGCAGCACCGCCATGTACATCTCGCCGCCCGCGTAGGGCAACGCTACGACCTGGTAGCCGTCACCCGCCCCGTAACCGAAGTATTCCGTGGCACGCATCATATCCACATCGGCCGTTGTGCCGTCCAGCAGCTGGAAAGACGCAGTTGCCGTAAACGCCTCAGCAAACGGATAGAGCCATCCGGCCTTGAAGTACACGGCGTTCACCAGCACCATGCGGGTCAGAACGTCGATAAGGTCCGGCGGGATCAGGTCCTCGATCTTGCCCTCGGTAGCGCGACCAACCCAACCATTGATCTCTGAGCGGGAACCGTCGGGGTCGCCGACGAAGTTGGCGAGACTCACCTCGCCGCCGTAGCTGGCCTTCACGACGTCAAGGTACACATCCTGGAAAGGGTGACCTTCCTGCGCCCACACCGCGTTGGCGGCATTCAGCCGGAAACTTCCCTCATCCTCGCCGGCAGCCCGGGACCCCAGATCACGGGACAATGCCTCAAACGCGCCGTGCAGCCTATCCGGCGGCAACGAGAACCGCAGCGTATCCGCCATGGCGTCCCTGGTGTCGCCCTGCGCTCCCGCGTAGGTCATGGCCAAGGCCGTCGAGATGCTATGGGGCGAGAAGAACAGGTTGCCGTCGGTCGCGGACAATTCACGGTAGAGGTCGAAAGCGAACTCGCTGTTGCCCCGCGTCAAGGCACTCAGATTGTCCACGGACGGCGGCTCGTCGGACCCCTTCGCAGCCGGCGGCTCCTCAGGCGCCGGCGTAGTCGTGGCAGAGGATCCATCCTGCGAAGACGGGTCAACGCCCGGCGTCGTGGCCCACGTCCTGGTGGATTCACCGGAAGGGACATCAGGCACTCCCGGTTCCGTGGCCGCGCTCCCGCCCGGGTCAGCCGCCGCAGACGGTTCAGTGGAGCGCTGCTGGTCACTGATCGCATCATTGACGATCATTGCCGCGGTCTCCCCGCCGGCATCTCCCGCCCCCGCCGGCGCAGTGGCATCCTGATCCGAACGCAATTCGCCTGGCCCGGACAGTCCACCGCACCCAATGGCGAACGCTGACGCAAGGGCCAGAAGGACACCCGCCGTCAGTGCCGTGTGCAACCGGCGTGAATTCATGACGCAACCTCCTCCAAATCGGGCCAATTCTTCGCACCAGAGACCCACAGACACCATTTCCGAACGATGATAGGGGCAATCTGCCACCGGTGGTATCCCAGCACTGGGTCGAGAACCGATGTGGTCGTGCCCCGGTTGCGGCGTCATTCACGACCGCAATGAGAACGCAGCTCGCAACCTGCATAAACTTGCGCTACTCGCGGTAGGCGAGGATGTGATGCTTCTGGACGAGGGAGCGCTGGCTGGCGGTGATGCCATCGCCGGTGAAACTGCCCCGGATGAAGGGAGAACCAAGGCGAGTACAATGGTCAGCGTCCAGCTCAGGTGGTCCGCCTGAGGCGGATAACCATTGTTACTCATTTGGATTACCCTGGTTCCACCTGGTCCGCGGTCTCCCCTACGGGCATGCGGTAGCCCGCCCTGGGCTCGGTGATGACGTACTTGGGGTTGCTCGCGGTATCGCCGAGCTTGCGACGCAGCCGCTTCACCACGTCCCGCAGCAGCCAACCCTTGCCGATGCGCTCCGGGCCCCACACGCGCTGTAGCAGCACGCTGTGGCTCAGCGCCCGCGGGGCATGAACGGCGAGCTCGTAGAGCACCCCGTACTCGGTGGCCGTCAGATTCACGGGCGCCCCGGCCACCGCCACGCGCCGCTGCGCGTATTCTATGGTCAGCCCGCCCACGTCGTAGAATGGCGCCGGCTCCCCGGCGAAAGGCTCCAGCCGCCGGCGCAGGACGGCCCTGATCCGAGCCGTCAGCTCCGTGGGCGAGAAGGGCTTGACCAGGTAGTCGGCAGCGCCCATGTCCAGAGCCCGGGCCACGGCATCGTCCTGCCCATACACCGACATGAATATCACCGGCACATCGGCAATCCTCAAAATATTATTCATCAAATCGACGCCGTCCCGGTCGGGCAACACCAGGTTGAGCAGCACCAGGTGGGGCCTCTCCTCGACCATGAGGCGGAGCACGTCGGCCGGGTCGCCGGTGATTATCGGAGCGTAACCCGCCCTGGTGAGGGTGTCCCGGACGTAGCGCAAAGACTGGGGGTCGTCGTCCATCGCCAGCACTCGCACCCCATCTCTTGCGGTCCGCTTGGTCCTGACTGCGGGCGGCGGCGGCGGCACGGCGGCGACCATCCCTTCGGCGATGGGCAGGGTGAAGGTGAACGTAGCGCCCTGGCCGGGGCTGTCGCTCTCGGCCCGGATGCGGCCCCCGTGGGCCTCCACGATGCCCTTGCAGATGGCCAGGCTCAGCCCCGACCCGCCTACGCCGGGGGACGTGTCCCGGCCAAAAGCGCGGGAGAACCGGCGGAACAGCTCCGGCAGCATTTCCGACGGTATGGCACGCCCTTGGTCAACAACGGACACCGCCAGGCGGACACCGTCCCGCTCTGCGCTCACCGCGACGGGCAAACTCTCGTGGGAGTAGCCAGCAGCATTGGCCAGCAGGTTGTACAGCACCTGGACGAGGCGCCGTTTGTCGACCATGACCATCGGCAGGTCCTCCGCCAGATCAACGTGCAGGGGATGCCTGGCGCCCCCACTCCGGAACCTCTCCGCAGCCTCCTCCACCAGCCCCCTGATGTCAGCAGGTTCCGACTCGATAGCCAAACTGCCGGTCTCAATGTGTGCCACGTCCAGCAGGTCGCTGATCAGAAGGCGCGCCTGGTCTGACTGGTCGAGAATGATCCGATGGAACTCGGCCATCTCGGCCGGGTCCAGAGCTCCACCTGACTCCAACAGCGTGGTCACCGAGCCCCTGACCGCCGCCAGCGGCGTCCTGAGCTCACGGCTCACCATGCCCAGGAACTCGGCCCGCAGCCGCTCCTGTTCCTCCAAGGGCGTCAGGTCCTGTAGCGTAACGACGAAGGACGCCAACTGCCCGTCATCCCCGTGGATCGGCGTGGCATTCAGCAGGGTGCTGATGCTGCGCCCGTCGGGAACCCGCAGGGTGATCTCCTCGGCCCGAACCGTCTCCCCGGCCCTGAGCGCCTCGGCGAGCGGCAGTTCCCGCAAGGAGACCTCCCGGCCGTCGCCCCGCACGCAGGTCACCACGTCCAGCAGGTTCTCCGCCCCCTGGCCCTCCTCCCGCAAGCCCTCCACCAGGCGCATGGCCTCCCGGTTGACCGACACCGGCATACCCGTGGCGGCGTCGAAGACCACCACGCCCACGGGAGATGTGTTGACCAGGGTCTCCAGGTCCGCCCGGGCGCGGCGTTCCTCCCGGTGGGCGCCCGCGTTGGCGATGACCAGCGCAGCCTGGGCAGCGAACATTACCAGCGTCTCCTGGTCCTCCGGGCTGAACTCCGATCCGTCCTCCCGGTCGCCCACGAAGACGTGTCCCACCCGTTCCCCCCGGTGGAATATGGGCGCGGCCATGAAGCGGAACACATCCACCGGCAGAGGCATGGAGAAGTCCGCAAAGCCCAGGCCCCGCACGTATTCCGCCAGGTCGGGAAGGCGCAGGGGTTCGGAGATATTGGCCAGTACCTCGAAGAGCCGCCCCGGATCCGGGGTCAGCCACCGCCGTTCGGCCTCCCCGGGGGTGAACTCGGAGGTCAGGAAGCGCCGCACCCCGCCCCCTTCATCCAGCAGGGTCATCACGCCGTAGCGGGCGGAAGTCAGGGAGCGGGCCGAGTCCAGTACGCCCTGCAACACCTGGTCGAACTCCAGGCTCTCGTTGATGCGGAGACTGGCCTGGCTCAGGAGGGACAGGCGCTCCCGCAGCCTGGCAATCTCTCCCAGCAGGTCCCCGGCCTGGTCCCCGGCATCGTCCATGGCGTCATCTCATCGGCGTTGATCGGCTCGGCCGGCTCCCGAAATTGGGAGACGGTAGGCAATTCTGGCACAAAATTGGGACATTTCGGGGAAAGTGATAATAGGTCATGGAAATTGGATGAATTAGTCATGTATAGATGATATGTATGAGGATAAAACGCCCGCGCTCATTCGGCTTCCCCCTGCTCCTCCGTATCCCCCGCTGGCATGCGATAGCCGACCCGTGGTTCGGTGAAGATGTAGGTGGGGTTGCGACCGCCATCGCCCAGCTTGCGGCGCAGCTTGTTCATGATGGTGCGCATGGGCCGAAGGTCCTCGGAGCCTTCCTTGCCCCACACCTGCCCCAGGAGATGCTCGTAGGTCAATACCCGTCCGGCGTTGGCCGAAAGCTCCGCCAGCAGCCGGTACTCCATGGCTACCAACGGCACCGGCCGGCCGGCGAGGGTTACGTTGCGCGTCGCGCGGTCGATGGTCAGGTCGCCCAGCACGTAGGGTTCCTCGGGTTCCGGAGTCGCGCGCCGCCGCAGGGCCGCCCGGATCCGGGCGGCCAGTTCCGTGGGCGAGTAGGGCTTGACCACGTAATCGGCCGCGCCCAGGTCGAAGGCCCGGGCTACGATGTCCTCCTGCCCGTAGGCGGAGAGGAAGATGACCGGCACGTCCTCCGTCTCCAGGATGGCCCGCATCAGTTCGACGCCGTCGGTTCCCGGCATCATGAGGTCCACCAGCGCCAGCCGGGGCCGCCGCTCCGCCATCAGGCGCAGGGCCTCGTCCGGGTCCCCGGTGACCACCGGCGCGTAGCCGGCCATGGCCAGGGCGTCGTGGACGTAGCGCAGCGCCTGCGGGTCGTCGTCCACCGCCAGGATGGGTATCGGCGCATCCTGGCGCGCCGGCTCGGGCGGGTCGGAGTGGTCCGGCGCCGGCGGCCCGGACGCCGGCGGCCGGGCCGGTTCCCCCACCGTGGGCAGGGTGAACGTGAAGCGCGCGCCCAGGCCCGGCCCGTCGCTCTCGGCGCGGATGCGGCCGCCGTGGGCTTCCACGATCCCCTTGCAGATGGCCAGGCCCAGGCCCGTGTCCCCGCCCTGGTCGCCGGACTGCGCCTCGGACCGGGCCCTGGAGAACTTGCGGAACAGCAGAGGCAGGCTCTCCGCCGGTATGCCCCGGCCCGTGTCGGTCACCGAGAACGCCACGTGGACATCCTCCCGGGCGGCCGTCACCCTGATGACCGAATCCTCCGGCGAGTGGCGGGCGGCGTTGGATAGCAGGTTGACCAGCACCTGGATGATGCGCCGGCGGTCGGCCGCCACAAGCGGCAGGTCGGCGGGAACGTCGATGGCCAGCCGGTCCCGGCCCCCGGCGCTGATGAATGCACTGCGGGCCCGATCCACCAGGGCCGCCGCATCCGCCGGCTCGGGGCTGACGTCCAGCGCGCCGGTCTCGATGCGGGCCACGTCCAGCAGGGCGCCCACCAGGTCGTTCATGTGGTCCGCCTGGTCCTCGATGATGCGAAAGAACTGGCGGGTCACCCCCGGGTCCAGCTCCGTCGGCGAGCCCAGCGCCGTGGCGGCGGAACCCTTGATCGACGTCAGGGGCGCCCGCAGCTCGTGGCTCACCGTGGCCAGAAACTCCGCCCGCAGCCGCTCCTGCTCCTCCAGCGGCGTCAGGTCCTGCATCGTCACCACCAGGGAGGTCAGCTCCCCGTTCTCCGATTGGATCGGCGTGGCGTTGAGCAGCACGCCGACGCTGCGCCCGTCCGGCACCCGCAGCGTGATCTCCTCCGCCCGCACCGTCTCGCCGGCGCTGAGCAACTCGGCGTTGGTGAAGTCCCGCAGGGACACCTCCCGGCCGTCGCTCCGCACGCAGGTCACCACCTCCAGCAGGTCCTCCGTACCCTGGCCCTCGTCCCGCAGGCTTTCCACGACCCGCAGCGCCTCCCGATTCACCGACACCGGCGTTCCCGTCCGGGCGTCAAAGACCGCCACGCCCACCGGCGAGGTGTTGACCAGCGTTTCCAGGTCGGCCCGCGCCCGGCGCTCCTCCCGGTACGCGCCGGCGTTGGCGATGACCAGCGCCGCCTGGGCGGCGAACATCACCAGGATCTCTTCGTCCGCCAGCGTGAACTCCCCTCCGTCCTCCCGGTCGCCCACGAAGACGTAGCCCACCCGGGCGCCCCGGTGGAACATCGGCGCGGCCATGCAGCGGAACACCTCCACCGGCAGCGGCAGGGTCAGGCCCAGGCTCCACACGTGCGCCGCCAGGTCGGGAAAACGCATCGGTTCCGAAACGTTGGTCATGGCCGCCATCACCTGGTAGCGGTCCGGCGCGCTCCACAGCCGCTCCACGTCCTCGGGGGAGAACCCGTAGGTCAGAAAGTCCGGCACGTCGCCCACGTCGTCGAACCGGATCATCACCCCGTAGCGCGCGGCGGTCAGCGAGCAGGCCGAGTCCAGCACCCCCTGCAACACCTGGTCGAAGTCCAGGCTCTCGTTGATCCGCCGGCTGGCCTGGCTCAGCCGCGACAGCCGCTCCCGCAGCCGCGCGATCTCTCCCAGGTGGTCCCCGGCCTGGTACCCGGCATCTGCCATGGCGTCTCCTCAACCGCGTTCAGCGGCTCCGCCGGCCCCCCGAATCGGGCGCCGATGGGCAATTTTGGCACAATTTTCGCCAATTTCGGGAAAAGTGACAAGAGGTCATAATAATTGAAGGGATAAATCACGTCAAGGTTATGCCAATATGGTATAAACTCTTTCAGCCCGCTTTTGGCGGGTTGCAGTTGCCGGACCGCTCCGGCGCTGCGCCGCACTGCGAACCGCGTGGCGATCTGCCTTCACCGGCGCGCTGCGTCATCGCCCTGGCACGGAGGGAGGCCGGGAACGATGGCAGGACGGCAAACATCCATATTACGCCGCGAACATACCTGGCGGATCCCGCCGGAATTACAAAATTCCGTTGCCGGCGGGAAAGGAATACAAATCAGGATGACATCCCTCGCCCATCGCCGAACCGCGCCCGGCGCGCGGATTATGGCCCCCGCTGCCGCCGACCTAAGCGGGTCGGCTCCCTCTCCGACCTTTGCCAACGCAAAACGGCAGCCGGCCGGCTTGCCAGGCTTCGGAGCAACCGCTCCATGCCCGGCGATGGAATTGCCCAGCCTTTTCACATCCTGCGAGCCGGCCCCCGGAGGCGGCGGGCTCGTGGAACACGCCGGAAATACGAATCCATCCGCGCGTGCGTCGAAAAACGTCGCCGGACCTGCCAAAAACGCAGAAGTCCGGCACGAAATGAAGATGGGGAGCAGCACCGGTTAGCACCTGCTGCCCCCCGAATGCGAATTCCTCCCATGAGAAGGAGACTCACAACGAAATGCTTACCATTAAACGAAGAAAAGCGCAACTGTCCGTCGTGGCGGTAGCGGCTTTGGCCATCTTCGCCGTCGCGGCAGTGATCCTGCTGGCCGGCGGCGCACCGGCCCAGGCCACCACCGCTGCCCTGACACCCGACGACGGCGCCGCCCAACCGCGGCCCCAGCAAACCGACCCGACCCCAACCCCCCCACGCCATGCCCCGCCCCCAGCTTGTCCCGGAGAGACGGGCAATCCCAACAGCGAGGCCGCCCGCGTGGTTAAATCCGGCCACGTCGCCCTGTTCGACGTGTGGTGGAACCCGAAAGAGCTGGAGCTGACCAACTCCTCTTGCCCGCCAACGGTGGAGCACGTTCCGGCAGAGTACGATAATCGTGATCGACCCATCTCGCCGGCCAGGGATGACCGCTCACCGTCCAACATCGACATTGCGAAAACCGTCATCCAGATCCCCAACAGCGCCCGGATCAATCTCACGACCAGTACGACCTATACTCTGGAGAAGTATCCGGAGTTGTGGAAAGCCGACGCTAAGGAAGACCGCGACACCAATGGCGACGGCAAGCCCGACGGCATGGGGGACGGCATCGTGTGGGCGCTGCCGGCGTGTCCTCCCGCCGGTAGCCCCGCGGCCGACGATTTGTGCATCATATTCTCCGCCGCCCTGCTTAATCCAGATGACTGGCAGGAAGGTACCAAGATCGAGTACCTGCTGGACCACGTCCACCAGACCGATATCGACAAGCAGGACCCGCGGTACGCCCTCGCCTACGACTTCCCCGGCACCCCCGACGCAAAGGGTAAGCTAGCGGCCCTCTGGGATTCGTCCAATGCGGAGGTCGCCGAGATGGGGGTGACACCCGGAGAGTACGAACGCCCCCAGCTGTTCTTCACCGACCGCGGCACTTACGAATTCCAGGTGCATATCAGGGGCAACCCCAAGACTGATGCGGCCGATCCCGTAAGCAAGGATAACAGCGTGACCAGCGATATGCGGGAGTACGTCATCCACGTGGGCGCAGAGGCCGACCTCGGCATCGCGGGGACCGTGATGCCGCAAAGCCCCTCGCCCGGGGATCCCGTGACTGTCACGCTCACCGCCAGCAATGCCGGACCGGACACGGTTCCCAGCACCACGGTGGAGGTTACCCTGCCTCCGGGACTGACTTACTCGTCCCACGTTCCGGCTAGCGATGACTTTGTTGACCGCGACGGCATCCGGACCTGGGACGCCCTTAGCCTGACCTCCGGCGCCTCGAGGACCCTGACCATCACGGCCACGGTGGATGCGGAAACCCGCGGGCAGCAGTTGGCCGTCAAAGCGGCCATCTCCGGCACGGAGACCGTAGCGATTACGGAAACCGACGACAACGGCGTGAGGAAAGTGAAGGAATACGACGTGCCGGTGGCGGACCCGAATTCGTCCAACGACATGGATACGGACACCATCACGGTGGCGACCAGCACCAACACGGACCCGATGTTCTTCGTCACGCGCTCCATCGCCGAGCACTCGGCGTCGGGTACCAGCGTGGGCGATCCGGTGGGGGTGAAAGATCCCAACTCTGGCGACACGCTGACCTTCAGCCTGACCGGCACCGGGTCGGACCAATTCACCGCATCGTCGGTCTCGGGCGGCGCACAGATCGCAGTGGCCAGTGGCGCCATCCTGGACTACGAGACCGAGTCCGTGTACGACCTTGTCCTGGGAGTAAGCGACGGCAAGGACGCCGAAGGCAACGCCGACGACGCTGTCGACCACACTATCGAGGTGCAGATCAAGCTGGAGGACGTGGCGAATGACCCCACCCTTCGCATCTCGGCTAACCCGTCAAAAAACTCCATGACGAAAGGGCAGCACGTGACCCTCACGGCGACGCCCAGCAATCTGCCTACGGGTCACGGTGCCTTGACCTACCGGTGGATAGAGAAATCTCCTTTCAGTGACGGAACTTACACCCCCTACAGACAGTACGGCCCTACTTGGACCTTTACGAAAGAAGGTGGTGTTGGCTCAGCCACGTTCCGTTACAGCGTGGAAGTGTCCTGGACCATAGACGGGGTGGAGACCCGGATACGGTCCAACGAGGTGGCAATCACCTGGACGGATTAGTGGCCGGTCCTTCCAAAATCTCAGCGTGCGCGGCGGCCAACTGGCGTCGCGCACGCAATAGGGCTTACGCAGTTGGACCCGTTTACATCCGTCATTCCCGCTTTCGCAGGAATGACGAGCTCGTAATTTCAACTGCGTAACCTCTAACTCATTGAAGTGGCCAATATGTTCGCCCGATGGAAATTCCAGATTGCGTTGATTGCGGTCATCGCAGTCTTGGCCGCGCTGGCCGGCGCCTTCCGGAACGAGCCCGTCGCTTACGCCCAAGAGGATGATGACCGTGACTATGTGGACGTGGGTTTGTTCTTGGAAGTTCCCCGCGATGTTGCAGCGGCTCTTAGTCACGATTTAAACATTATCGTTGTGAACAATGGGTCCCGGACCGCTTATGACGTGAAGGTCGTAGTGGATGTGGTGTACCCCACCCAAAGCCGTTTCAGGTATTTGCCAGAAGTGCCTGTCGGGTCGGCGTCTCTGGAAGGAACATCCCTCCACTGGACCATCCCCGCGCTCGGGGGGCTGCGACGTGAAGAGGTTGCTGCGGTAGTAACCCATGAGACTGCTCCACCTTACACACCTGTTTATAATAATGACTATTACCCGCATGAACTCTTCGGAAGGGTGACCACGTCGTCTTTCGAGAGTGACCTCCACAAAGGAAACAACACATCCCGGGTCTGGTCATACGGCTACAGGGGAAACCACTCGGCTTATAGACAGGTGGGGGGGAATTATTATGTCACTGTTTCAGTGGACGAACCGCAACCTGCGCCGGGGGACACCGTAAATTTCACCGTCACCGCAGATAGAACAAATCCATACGAAGTGGCTGGATCAACCGCACCGCCAATTGAGCTACAGGTTGAAATTGAAACGACTCTCGGCCTGACCATTGGCGGCACGCCAAGTTACCATTCAACTACTAGCGGCGGCACCACGCTTCCCAACCTAGCTTCAGTGACCTACAGCAATGGCGTGTTCGATATCGGGACACAGAAATCCTCGGAACGGACTAACATTGTGGACAACCGGGTACCAACGAGATATTCCGTGACCCTGCCGGTCACGGTGGCAAGCGACGCCGACGTGAGCGAACAGTGCCTGACGGCGACGCTGACCGGGAAGCCCCCACCCGGCACCGGTCGCCTCGACGACGACATAGCGGACAATGTGGCGAAGCTTTGCCTGGGAGATCCGCCGCGCGAACCGATTGTAAGCGGCGAGGTTGGAATTTTCACCATATATGATTGCTTTGCCAGGCGAACTGCTCCTTGCCCCGGCACAGACGGTGTGCGGGTGCGAGCAGTCAATAAAAACATCGGCTCCGGGCTCGTGATGCCCCCAGGAACAACGATAATTGGGGTCCAGGATCCGATTGCGAGAGTCTACGACAGCTACGTACGACGCTCAGCGCAACAGAGCGTCACCGATGCAAATACGGTTTCCTGGCAAACTGCCAGTGATGCCAATAGCAATTTTAGCGGCACCAGGGACGGCGTCAAGATTTTCTTTTCGAGCGCGTCCTTCAACGGTCAACGGGAAAACTGGCGAGAAGTGGAAGGCGAACACCTAACGCTCAGGGGTGTCACCGGAGGTGATCCCCCTGGGGATATGTACATCAGGTCCGCTAGGGGGGGGGCTTTGAGCCAGATGAGCTCAAGCAATAGTTGGACTGTCACATACGGCGGCACTAGTTCGGATATGGATGAAGAATCTCCAGCTCTCTGGTTTGCCGAGTTTTCGAAACTGGGTACCTATGTATTGGAATACACCACCATCGGCAATCGTGATGGCACCACCGGCGACTGTGCGGCCAAATACCTCCCCTCCGGCGTCGACGCCGCATATTGCGACACGGAAACCTACACCTTCCACGTGGGGCCAACGGCTGACTTGACGGTGGAGGACGGCGGGCGGAGTGCATACGTCGGGTCGGGGGAACAGGCGCTGACGATAGTCGCCGTCAACAATGGGCCGAACAACGTGGGCGGCGCGAAGGTGACCGGGTTGCCCACCGGCTTGACAACCGATGATGTAATCCACGCCAGCCACGGCGCCTACGACTCCACCGACCGCGAGTGGGTTATCGGGGAGCTGTGGCCCAGAGGCTACTACCGGTCACGCGGCGAGCCCGAGCCGACTTTGGTGCTGAGCGTGGCCGACGGAACCACCGCCAACGTAAGCATCACCAACACGGAAAACTACGAGGTTTGCGTAGGCCCCAAGAGCAATCCCGGGGACCTAGCCCACACCACGCAAAGTGCTTGTGAGAACGTCACCAACGCCAGCTGGAATTCCACGCCGGTGTACGACTACAACGCCGATAACAACACGGTGACGGTTATGGCCGCGGCGGGCGGCGGCGGCGGTGCCAGCGCGCCGGCGTCGGTCACCGTTGTTGGCACGGACGCGGGCGGCTTCCTCCTGGAGTGGCCGCCGGTGGAGCAGGTCAATGGGTTGTACGTGACCCACTACGAGGTGCAGCGTTCGGCCAGCCCCTGGATGACGCTGCCGGAAGACGTGACTGGAACGATGTACCTGGACGATGCTCCCGACGGCGACAATCCGGAGTACCGGGTGCGGGCGGTGAACGCGGCCGGCGTGGAGGGGCCGTGGTCCGAGCCGTCTTCGCGCACCCCCGGCGTTCCCAAGGACTTCAGCGCGAGCATCGCCACGGGCAACACGCAGATCAATCTGTCGTGGAGCGCGCCGGACGACGTGACCGGCGTAACCGTGTCCGGCTACGACGTGGAGTATTTGGACGGCGCCACGTGGACATCGCTGGCGTCGGAGCAGAGCGCGTTGACCTACGCGCACACCGGCCTCACGCTGACGCCAGGCGCCGTCCGGCAGTACCGGGTACGGACGGTTGGCGCCGATGGCGGGGAGACGGTGAGGAGCGAGTGGGCGACGGCCAGCGTCGAGGTCGAATACCCCAAGCCGGGCGTTCCCAAGAGCTTCACCGCCAGCGGGTCCAGCGACACCCAGGCTACCCTAACGTGGGGCGCGCCCGACGGCGTGACCCACGTGACCGTCACCGGCTTTGAGCTGGACTTTTCCAAGGACGGCGGCAACACCTGGAACTGGCTGCCGGCCGGGCAGACCAGGACCGTGCTTTCCGCAACGACGCTGACCCACCCCCACGCCGACAACACGCTTGGGGCCGACGCCGTCCGGCAGTACCGGCTGCGCACGGTGGGAACCGTGGGCAGCGGCACCGAGCAGGTGACGGTGCGGAGCGACTGGGAGTTCGCCGTGGCCACCCGGGACTACCCGACGCCGGGCGCGCCCCGGAACTTCGTCGCGAGCGGCATCAGCCAGTCGCAGGTCAATCTGTCGTGGAGTCCGCCCGAGGCCGTGACCGGCGTAGACATCACCGGCTACGACCTGGAGTTTTCGACGGACGGCGCCATGTGGACATCGCTGGCGCAGGGGCGGACCGAAATGAAGTTCGACCACATCGATGACGCGCTGGCCGCCGGCGTCATCCGGCAGTACCGGCTGCGGGCGGTGGGCGAAGACTCCAACAACGCCGTCTTCAGGAGCGGCTGGGTATTCGCCAGCGCCGCCACCGAGGCAGTGGGCGCGCCGCAGAGCCTGAGCGCCACCGCCCAAGGCAGCGGCCGCATCGACCTGAGCTGGGGGCTGCCCGACTTCGGCGCGACCCTCGTCACCGGCTACCGCATCGACTACACCCTCGCCTCTCCCGAGCAGTGGCAGACGGCGGAGCACGACCACCCAGCCGGCACCAGCCCCAGGCGGTACGAGCACCACGGTCTGAATCCGGGGCAACGATACTGCTACCGGGTGGCGGCGGTCCACGCCGGGGGCACCGGGCCTTTCTCCTCCCCGCGCGCCTGCGCGACCACGGACGTCGAGCCGACGGTCCTGCCGGGCCAGCCGGAGAACCTGCGGATCACCGAGGTGGGCCGCGACTACGTGAGGCTGGAATGGGACGCGCCTAGCGTCGGCGGCGCGGTGCAATACTACGAATGGCGTTCCAACGCCCACGCCCCGACCCGGGTGCCCGGGGCGGCGACTTGGGTGCGGGTCGGCAGCCTAGCGACCGGCTCAACTTACGACTTCCAGGTGCGGGCCTGGAGCTCCAGCGGCGCCGGCCAGTGGTCCGGGTCGCTCCAGGCCACGCTGCACCAAGCCGGCGGCGCGGTGGTGGCGTCGCCGCTGGAGCTGAAGGTAGCCGAGGGCGGCTCGGGCCGCTTCAACGTGAGGCTGAAGCGGTCTCCGGAGTGGCCCCTGCAGGTCTATTTCCACTTCGAGGGGCCGGGCTGCCTGACCGAATCGCTGAGCTACCAGCAGGCCAAGATCCTGCTGCCCTCCAACCCGAAACCCAGCAAGGAGTTCTGGAACGACGGCTGGTGGGGTCCGCCGGATGACCGGCACGCGGCGCCGTGGAACGTGGGGTTGAACTTCCAGGTGGACGTCCCGGCGGACGCCGCCGGGTGCAAGCCCGGTGCGACGGCGGTGGCCAACTACGATCTCGTCAGCCTTCCGTTCAGCTACCTGGAGGGGATACGGCTGTGGGAGCAGTTGGGCCTGAACGAGGAAGAGTGGCGGGAGAAGTGGGGCATTGACCCGCTGGACGGGACCATCGGCCCCAGCATGAAGTTGACGGTGGTGGAAGCCGCCCGGGCGACGGCCGGGGAGCAAAGCCTGGCCAGCGTCAATGCCGGCGGAACCGCGCTCAACGTCAGCGTCACCTTCCCGCCGCAAGCCGCCGTCTGGCGCCGCGAGGAACGGGGGCTCTACGGGTTCCCGCTAGCATGGGACTGGTGGGAGTGACCGCGACGCGCCGGACCGGACGACGCGAAGGGGAACGGGAGGCTGACCATCCTGCACGAGCTGCCCACGGTGTCGGCGACGTGCCTGGGTACCCGGCCGATTACGCGCCCGATCCGGTGTACGACGGGATGTTCGGCTTGGCAGTGGAGGTAATCGAGCGGGACAAAGACTAGGGGCCTGGGCCAGCCAACCCACCGACGGGGGCGTCCAGCTGCGGCTGGGCACCCCAATTCAGGTATCATCGATATGAATGTCAGCGCCAAAACGCCCCAACCTTTCGTGAATCACGTCCCTTTCGCCCAAAAACCGTCCCATCTCCCCCCATAATCCCAAAAATCCCCAGTTCAGACACCCCGACGCCCCGCTGACACTTCCCCCTTGCCCCCACCCTTCCCCCATCCGTACCATGTAACTAACCCAACCATCCAATCCCTAATCCCGTCCATCCTGTACCTCCATGCAAAAATGCCCCGCCGCCCTGCTCAAATAACCGCAACCCCCCAAACCCGCTCATTTGCCCGCCAAAACCACCGAAACCGCCCCCAAGACCGTCCGTATCGCCCCCATTCAGCCCCTACCATCAGCCCAATGCCCTACTCGAATTAGCGCAAATGAGAGGAAATGAGCGGGAAATCGACCTTACCAAGCTGCAGTACAAGTGCGCCTGTTATGGCGCCGACTTCGAGAAGGCGGACCGGTGGTTTGCATCATCTGTGGTCGTGCCCCGGTTGCGGCGTCATTCATCCGCCTCAGGCGGACAACGAGAACCCAGCTCGCAACCTGTAGAAACTTGCGCTACTCGCGGTAGGCGAGGATGTAATGCTCCTGGACGAAGGAGCGCTGGCTGGCGATGATGCCATCGCCGGTGAAACTGCCCCGGATGAAAGGGGAACCAAGCCGAGTACAATGGTTAACACCCGGCTCAGGTGGTCCGCCTGAGGCGGATAACCACTGTTACTCATTTGGAATACCCATCGCTCTGGAGCTTCCGTCGATGACCACCTCGTCCGCGCCCGTTGAGATCTATTGCGTCAAGTGCAGGACCAAGACCCCATCCCGCCACATCAAGGCCGAGACCATGAAGAACGGCCGGCCCGCCACCAGTTCCATCTGCACAGAGTGCGGCACCAGGAAGTTCCGTATCGGCGTCCTGCGCTGATCGGCTCGCTCAACCTGCACCATGGCGCTGGACCTGGGCCTCACCACCCGCCAACTGCTGTCCGCCATGGACGGCGTGGCCGATGCGGTCCGCGACCACGGCGACCGCCTGGCCCAGACCCTGGAACGTGCCCGCTTCGTTCCCGCCGACGAGGCCGCCTTCCGCACCGCCGCGGTGGGCCGGCGTCCCTACATCTCCGCCCGCACCGGCCCCGAGGGCCTGCTGGGCAGCATCGCCCCGCCGAAGGTTCCCGCCGACTGGACCGCCGTCTCCGTGGACGGCTCCCACATCGACGTGGACCGCCACCTGTCCCTGCGCTGCCACCTGATCAACCTGGGCGGCTGCGCCATCACCTACGGGAAGGGTCCCGCCTGCGAATTGTTCAGCGAGCCTGCCCTGGCCGTGGATGACGAGGACCTGTACCTGCGTCCTCCCGACGGCGCCTCCGGCGAAACGTTGATCGCCGGTCCGCTGCTGGGCGCGCTGCGCACAGTGCGGGAGGTGGAGCGGTTGGCCGACGCCGTCGAAAGCCTGCCCCATGACCGGCCAGTTCTGGCCCTGCTGGACGGCACCCTGGCCTTCTGGGACCTGCAACGCGGCCAGTATCCCCGCTACGTGTCCGAGATGCTGATCGGCGACCGTCTCAGCCACGCCCTGGGCCGCCTGCGCGAGGCTTCCCGGGACGGGCGACCCGTGGCGGTGGCCGCCTACACCTCACGGCCCCGCACCACCGAGGCGGCCGGCGCCGTGCGACTCATGCTCTGTGGCCAGGGCGACGCCGACTGCAACGATCTCTGCACCGCCCGCCAGTCCCAACTGCAAACCTGCAACGCCGCCGCGGGCTTCGACGACCGGGAGGTGTTCGAACTGGTGCTGGAGCCGGGCCACCGCTCGCCGCTGTACCGTTCTTCCCACCTGGCCGCCCGCTTCGCCCTGGGATTGGCCTCCGGCCAGGAGTGGAGCCGCTTCTACTACCTCAACGGCGGCGCGGAGATCGCCCGCGTCGAGGTTCCCGACTGGCTGGCCCAGGACCCCAAGCTGCTGGCGGTGGGACACGCCATGCTGGTGCGGCAGTGCCAGCTGGGGTTCGGGTATCCCGTGGCCATTTCCGAGGCCCACGAGCAGGCCGTCATCACCGGACACGACCGGGAGGAATTCCGCCGCATGACCCTCACGCTCCTGGAACAGCGGGGTTTGCCCACTCCCGAGTCCGCCAAGTCCTTCTCCAAGCGCCGGCCCTGGGCGTAACGGCCAATCAAACGGGCCCTCCGGCAGCCGGTCGGATCATCAGAGCGCTCCTCTCGCTTACAACGTTGCAATGAGACGGAGATCAACCTTACAAATGGCCGCTTCATAACGTTACAATCAGCCGCCATTACAGATTGTACTTGTACGATGCCTAAAACTGATCTCTATCCGCGTTGCCTCGGACTCCATCTCTTGGAGACATGCTAGGGCGTGTTGACAAATAAAAAGCGCTGTTCAATTGGACAGCGCGGCCACATGATTTCTCCATCCAGTGTAGCATCAACTCATGGCCATCCGCACCCTGAAATTCCCCTTGCGCTACGACCCCGCCAACAGCCGGGCCATCGGCTACCACGCCACCCAGCAGAACGCCGCCTACAACCACGCTGTTGACGTGCTCAACCGTGAGCCGGAATTGCCCAAACGCGGCGGGCGTAACCACCCCGACGCCATGAACAAGCGCATCACTGCCTGGCGGCAGGCCAACCGGCAAAAGGCCGATGCGCCCTACCACATTCACCAACAGGGTGCCGAAGACGCCTGGGAAGCCAACCAGCGACTGCGTGATGCCCGCGAGACACGACTCCAGCGCGTCGCTGACGCCATCGCCAACGATGAGGAACCCAAGCACCGCGACGTGCGTCCTCACCGCCGTACCCTGGCGCACCGTTCCCGTAAACAACGTCCCCGCGGCCTGACCGTCACCGACCGCCGGCTTTTCCAAGTCAGCAACGACAGCCAGACCCTCACCAGCCGCCAGTGCAGCTTCTCCATCAGGCTCCGCGGTGCTCACACGCTGGAATTCCTGGACATCCGCTCCATTCAATTGGTGCCGGTCAAGGACTACCGGCCACGCACCCCGCTGCACCGCCGGCACTACTGCCTACACGTCCAAGTCGCCGTGCCAGAACCCACGCCGCTAGAACAACTGGACATCCAAATCCCTGAAGATGTTCTCGGCGCCGACCGCGGCCGGAAGAACCATATAGCCATCAGCTCGGGACACCGCGCCCACCATCCGGGAGCCAGGAAGCAGGGTCAGCGCCGACGCAAGCACCAGCGCCACATCGTCGGCAAGCCGCGTAACAGCAAACGACGACAGCACGCGGTTGCCAAGCACCGCGAACGGGGCCGACGCTACGCACAGACTCGTGATCAGGAGATGCGCCGGCAGGTCCGCGACATCCTGCTGGAAGCCCGACCCAAGATGGTCGCTGTCGAAAGCCTGAAGTGCATCAATATGCAGGCGTCCGCTCGCGGTACCGCCTCCGCGCCGGGCAAGAATGTCAAGGCCAAACGAAAACTCAACGAGAGCCTCGCCGAAGCGGCCATCGGCCACGTCGGCAAGCTGCTGCGGGAGGAAGCCGCCAAACTCGGCATACCCACCGTCTCCGTCCCGCCGCAGGGCACGTCCCAGACCTGCCCGCGCTGCGGAGACCGGCACCCCGATAACCGCGAGAGCCAAGCGGTGTTCCGGTGCCGGCACTGCGGTCTCTACGCCCACGCCGACTGGACTGCCGCCGTCATCATCCGCAACCGGGCCTACGCCCGGCACTGCGAATGGCAGTCAGGCTACACACCGGACGTATTGGCTGCACCAACCGGGTGGCGACAGCAGCCATCCGGCTCCGAGCCACGACAACCAAGGTTGGGCTTGGAGCTAAGCGTGTTCAAGCCGGAAGGCACCGCGACGATCCGCTCCGGCGGAAGGGTCCGGGGCCCAAGGCCGGACCACCGTATTCAAGCGGTAGTCCCAGACGCCCAAAGTGTTTCAAATAGTGTTAGCTCGGTAAAACACTCTCGGACACTTCCGACGAAGTAGCCGGGGACCCTATTTCCGGGTATCGTACTCAATTTGTCAACACGCTGTAGAAGCGTCAGTTACATACGTACCGATGGTCATTTGTACAGATGACCATAGATCGACACCGTCGCGAATCGACCAATTGCGCGTGATCAAAGCGTCTTGCGGAGATAAAAAGAGCACCGCCCGATTTTTGGGAGCAGCTACCGATGGATCTCATGTTTTCGACGATTGCGTTCTTCCACTGCGTTGCCAGGAGGATGACGCGAATTTGCGCTTCGGCGACTGGTCATCCGCGCTGACGCAGTTCTGCTTCCAGCTGACGTACCCTTTCTTCCGCCTGTTGGCGCAACCGGCGCTCAGACTCCAGTCTCTGGCGCTCGGACTCCAGGCTCGGGATGTAGTCCTCGGCGCTGGGGTCGTACCAATCCAGCCGCCCCTGCCGCCAGCACAGGTACAGTCCCAGGGTTTCGCTGTATCCCCGAAGCTCTCCGTGGGGCAGCTCATCCACGATGATGGGATGGTACTGACCGTCGATCAGACGGTCGCCAGATAATCGGGCACCGTGAAACTCGCCGGTCTCGTCAAAGCGCCAGTATTCCCCTATCCCCAGGCTGGCGTAAAAGCCGGGCTTGACTTCAATGTCAGTACGCCAGGTGTGGCGGGAAGCGATCTCCAGCGCCAGTTCTGGCGGCTTGCCTTGGAGCGACACCACGTAGCCGTTGTTGGCCTCGTACAACTCAGGGTCGGCATCGAAGGCTACCAGCAGGTCAGGATAACGCATGGGTCCTCCGGGCACGGCGCAGATGTAACGTTCGCCGGATACGATGGTGGTCTCCGGATAGCCCAGGTGAGTTTTGAGACGGCCCACGTTGCCGTTTTCAGCCAAGTGCTTGAAACTGGTCGTGTCGTCGGGATGCTTCTCCGGGATGTCGGGCAGGCGGAAGGCCGGCGGATTTTGCGGAGCCGTCTGGGCGGTGTGGCCGCTGGTCATGGGTTCTCTCCCGGAAGTGGCGAAATCCCCTCAAAGTTTCGAGGCGTTGTGATCAACTGTACGACGGATAACATTGCAATCCGCCGCATAGCAACATTATATCTAGACGACATTAAAGACTATAATCGTACGATGAAAGCAATTGCTCTGTACCCGCGTTACCTGGGGCGCCACTTGCTGGAGGCGCTGGAAGACTCTCCCGTTGTTCTGGTTCATGGGCCACGCCAGTGCGGCAAGACCACGTTCGCCCAGTCGGTATTCCCGCCCGATGGCGCTACAGGCCTGCCGGGAGCCGCGAATACCACGTACTGGTACGTCAGTTTCGACGACGACGTAGCCAGAGCAGGAGCGCAATCTGACCCGATGGGATTCGTTGCTGACCTGCCGGAACGAGTGATCCTTGATGAAGTCCAACGAGTGCCGGAAATCTTCTCAGCTCTGAAGCTGGCGGTGGACCGTCGTCGCACACCGGGGCGCTTCCTGCTGACTGGCTCCACCAATGTGCTGCTGGTACCCACACTGGCAGACTCCCTGGCTGGCCGGATGCAGATCGTCCAGCTCCATCCGCTGTCGCAGGTGGAACTGGCCGCCGGCCGCGGTACATGGCCAGCCAATATCGAACATGGTCAGGGCTTTCTGGATGCGTTGTTTGGCGGCGGCTTCAGAACGGCTCGAACCGACCGGATGGGCCTCGATCTGGCCGGGCGCATTGTCACCGGCGGATACCCGGCCGCCCTGATGCGTCCGACCGAAAGACGCATGGCAGCCTGGTATCGGGATTACGTCGAAGCTCTGGTTCAGCGGGATGTGCAGGACCTCGCACGCATCCGAGAGTTGGACACGATGCCCAGGCTATTGGTGGCGGCGGCCTCGCAAACCGCCCGACTGTTCAATCTTGCGGACCTGGCGGCGTCATTTCAGCTGAGCCGACCCACCATCCAGGATTACGTCGCCCTCCTTGAGCGGGTCTTTCTGCTGGGACGATTGCCAGCCTGGAGCACCAACCGACTCAGCCGATTGGTGCATGCGCCGAAACTGCACCTCTGCGACACCGGTCTAATTTGCGCCCTGCTCGGTGTGGACTCGACGACCCTGTACACCGACCGATCACTGTTGGGACAGCTGATGGAGACCTTTGTGTTTCAGGAATTGCAGCGGCAGGCAGGATGGAGCGAGACGCCGGTGCGGTTTTCCCATTACCGGGATAGAGACCAGGTTGAGGTGGATATTGTCTTGGAACGCGGACCTTCGGCGTTGGCCGGCGTAGAGGTGAAGGCCGGCGCCACCATCAGAGCCAATGATTTCCGTGGCCTGCGCAAGCTGCGGAAAATCGTCGGAGATAGGTTCTCCAACGGAGTGATACTCTATGATGGCGAGATGACGGTTGGCTTCGGAGACGGCCTGTACGCAGTCCCCATTCGACAATTATGGGAGCAATCACCAATTCCCGATGTCCCAATGCCAATCGCTGGCCAGTAAGCGCCTACCGCCGTTGGTCCGCCATATGCAGACACTGGTGCTCGGATGCTCTTTCCAGTACGCGATGATTTTTGCGGCATCAGCCATCCGGCATATTCATCCGGCCATTCAAAACGATAGCCGCTCTTCTCCTGCAACGCTCCTGCACTAAACCGCGATACGGGCCACCATCGCCCCGGTGAACACCATGACCTACGCCCGCAACACCACCGTCAGCGCCATCCGCACCCGCAACGAGATCGAGGAAACCCTCGAGCGCTACGGCGCCGACGGCTTCGCCTACGCCACCCAGGGCAATATGGCCACCGTCATCTTCGCCATGGAGAACCGCCGCATCCGCTTCGTCCTGGAACTGCCCGATCCCGAGGATTTCCGCCACACCAACCACAGCCCGCCCCGGGAGCGCAGCCAAAGGGCCCAGCAGGAGGCCCACGACCAGGCCTGCCGCCAGCGCTGGCGGGCCCTGCTGCTGGTCATCAAGGCCAAGCTGGAGGCGGTCACCGCCGGCATCTCCACCATCGAGACCGAGTTCCTGGCCAACATCGTGCTCCCTGACAACACCACCGCCGGCGAGTGGATGATCCCCCAGATCGACCAAGCCTACCGCACCGGCCGGATGCCGCCCATGTTGCCAGCGGCCGGTCAGACCCACCCCCGACCATCCGGTCCCATTGCGCTGCCGCCCGCCTGAGCGGCGCGCCGGAGATTGGAACCAGCGTTCCGCTGTGGCACAATGGCCTCGGCGGGACGGTTTGATGCCCGTGGCACCATGGGCGATCTCACCGCAGAACTTCCGCCGGGGAGGCAACCATGCCGGAGCAGCAGAAACCCATCGTCACCGAGCTGGCCCTGGCCGACGCCCTGGACCGGCTGGTGAACCTCATCGAGGAACTCAGGGCCGACGCCGACCTGCGCGTGGTGATCACCACCGACGAGACCTCTCTGGTGAAGCTCGCCTTCTCCGGCACTCCCGACGTGGGCTTCGCCATGAGGCGGGAGGTCAGGGACGTTCCAGCCGAGGTGGTCCGCCGCGTCTGGAACGAGGGCCTGCGCGACTACCAGATCATCCCCCGCCACCACCCCGCCCCCGGTCAATCCGGGTAACCCCGCAGCTGGGCCGACCGGGCCGGCTTACGCAGCTTCCGTAGCGCCTTGGCCTCGATCTGCCGGATCCGTTCCCGGGTTACCCCGAACACCTTCCCCACTTCCTCCAGGGTCTGTGGCCGGCCGCCGTCCAGCCCGTAGCGCAGCCGCAGCACCGTGCTCTCCCGGTCCTCCAGTAAGCCCAGCGCCTCCCGCAACTGCTCCCGCAACAGGTTCTCCGACACCGTATCCTCCAGCGCCGGCGCGTCCCGGTCCTCCACCAAGTCCCCCAGCAACGTATCCCCCTCCTCTCCCACCGGCAGGTCCAGCGACACCGCCTCCCGGGACGCCCTGCGCGCCTGCCTGATCCTCTCCACGCTCATCCCCAGCGCCTCAGCCAATTCGTCGTCCGTGGCATCCCGCCCCAGCTCCTGCGCCATGATCCGCTCACGCCGCGTCAGCTTGTTGATCGTCTCCACCACGTGCACCGGTATCCGTATCGTCCGACCCTCGTTGGCCACGGCGCGGGCCACCCCCTGCCTGATCCACCAGGTGGCGTAGGTGCTGAACTTGTAGCCCCGACGGTGGTCGAACCTCTCCACCCCCCGGATCAATCCCAGGTTCCCCTCCTGGACCAGGTCCAACAGCGCCAGCCCCCGGTTCTGGTACTGCCTCGCCAGGCTGACCACCAGCCGCAGGTTGGCCTCCGCCAGGTGGTCGTGGGCACGCTTCCCAGCCTCACTTACCGTTGTAAAAATGGTCAACATTAGTCGCAACTGACCGTCAACCACTTTCAGGGATCCGCCTAATGCGGACCGCCGCCCCAACAGTGCAAGGCGACTCCGCCCGGGACTCTCACCCGGGAACACCGATCTGATCCTCGTTCAAGCCACCACGCGGGGTTTCCCCCGCACGACAGCCCGAACCGGATTGGGGCCACGTCTCCGCCTCCCCAGCCGGTGTTGCGCTGCAAGCGCCGGTCTCAGCTGTCCCGAGATCGCACCCCAGTACGTCCACACGTGCTTCACACGCTTCCTTGCAGGTACGGTGAAGGCGACACAGACGCCATTGCCGATGGGACAGACCCACCGGCGGGGGATGCGCTCCGAACAGCCGAGTAAACGACGGGCCAGCACCAGACCGGCTGCATGGTGAACACTGAGCCCGTATCGTTCGGAAAACTTGACCCGGCCGATCAACGAACTGAACGCCGGGTTCACCTGATGTACCTCAACTCCCTCACGGTGGCCGCGAGAGATGAAATACGCATTGATCTTGCCGTAGCTGAACGACGACAGCATCCGGCTGTAACGCCGGGACTCGCCCTCAAGAGCAGCCTTCTTCTGCCCAAAGTCCAGCTTCTCAATGACGATGGGTTTGCCAGTTTCACGGGCATAACCCACCACGCGGGCCACGGCGTCGCCGATGATCGCCTCGGCCTGATGCCGGGACTTGCCGTAGGTCACCAACGGCACGCTGAAGGCATGGACGTAGTTCCCGCTGGCATCCGCCTCGCACACCGCCAGGTGGTCCCCGTTCAGGTCCACACCGACGGCGCCGCGCCTCTTATCAGTCACCACCGGCACGTCCACCATGTCCGTCGTGGCGAACACCCGCCAACCCTTCTCGTCACGCTTGAACCGGTAACTGATCGCCTGACCTAACCCTGTGGCCCGCGCCGCCTTCTCGCCATGCTCGCGCCGGTAGGCAGCGAATTCGCCATTGCTCTCCAACCCCGCCAGCACCTGCTCATGCCCGTGGTTGAAGTGGACACCCACAATCGTCACATACTTGCCGTGCTCCCCAGCCAGACGATCCGGCAGCCGCAGCCGTAGCGTCAATGTCCCGTCATCGGCTACCGCGGCAACGCACAACTGGCAACCTGCCGTCTCATCGCGGCTGCCCAACATGAAGAACTCGTCGCTGCGCGCCGCCCGCCACTCCGCCAGCCATTCCTGACGGCTACCGTAGCCGTTCTGCGCCAGATGGTACTGCTTGTGCCACAGGCGCTTCGACCCGAAGCACAATCGCACTCGCCCCTGCTCAATATCGTCTTCCAACGACGCTAGCCTGGATCGCAGGTTCGCCAGCCGGCGACGTTTCTGATGAACCTGCTGGCACTGTCCACGCTCCACAGCGCCGGCAATCTGCCGCTCCGCACGAGCAATCTGACGCCCCAGGTTATCCACCCGCAGCTTCTGCTGCTCCCTGACCGACGCAATCTTACCTTCCAGCGACACCCGCACTCCGTTGAACATCCGCGCCGGTATCTCGTACCGCTCCAGATACTCGCTCTTCAACGACGTCGCACTACGGCCCGCCGAGACTGCGGCAAACAGCTTCCGCTCCACGCGACCGTACAGCGCGGCATACGCCGACAACGCCGCGTCGCCTTCGGAACGGTCCATGCCGCCGTAATCGCGGATCCGCGTGTGGTAGGTCGCCGGCCGCACTTGCCCCAACGCGCCTGTCTGCTCACACAGCTCACCATGTCTCTTCCGCTTTACCATGACTACATGGTACCAGCGTCACGATTTACGCGCTGCACTGATTGGCGCCCCCACCGCGGACTGACTATGAACAACCAAAAACCACCATCACCTACCAAATCTTGAACAGTTGCCTACCCCTGACAACGGTAGGTATTTTCTCATCATGTTAAGAACCTCATTTTTCAGACTAGGGTCGAGTGGCAGTCGCCAGTACGCGCGATGGCCTGCCGGTATGCACATGCGAACAAAGTAGTTGCAAACGGCTACCGCTTCGAACTGTCGGGAGAAGTTCGACATTTGCCGGAGCGGCACGTCACCACGGCGGAAGATTTTCGCGCCGCGTCCACGTATGTGGTCTCTCCGCAGTCGTCGCATCGGAATTCCAGGTAGTGTCTCCAACTACTGACCAGTTGCATGGTTTGCCGTTGCATCCTTCTTTTTGGGAATTACATACAAGGTGATCCCAATGGGTTCATCTTGCTGTTGTCATCGCTCCTGTAGGAGCGTCAGGGGGATTCCCGCCCTGCGTGTCTGGCCCGAAGGCGCGTTTCAGTATGTTGACGGCGGCGTTGATGTCCCGGTCCAGTGCCAGGTCGCAGAACTGGCACTCGAATACCCGATAGTCAGGTAGCGGCTTGGTTCGGCGCTTACCGCACGTGGAGCAGGTCTGGGACGTGAACCGAGGGTCAACTTCAACGAACTCGCCACCGGCCCATGCTGCCTTGTAGCGTAGTTGGTTTCGGATGATCCCCCAGGTCTGTTCCAGGATTGACCGGTTCAGGCCGGACTTGGCGACCACATTGTGGCCGGGGTTTTCGATGGTGCCGGCGGCGGAGCCGGTCAGATTGGTGATGGTCAGCTTTTCTACAGCGATGCGCCCGTACTGCTGGGCGATGGCGGATGTGATGCGGTGGCACTGGTTGCGGTTGCTGACGCGCTGGCGCCGGCAATGTCGGGATAGTTGATCCACGCGCTTGCGGCGGCGATTGCTGCCCTTCTTGGATCGGCTTATGGCGCGGCGGAGATTCTCCTCTTTGGTGCGGTCAACCTCTCTTGGTTCAATGGTGGAACCGTCTGATAGGGCCAGTCGTTCGTTGATGCCTGCGTCGATGCCGACGGCTGCACTTGCTGCAACCGCGGTGGGTCGCGGCAGTTTGTAGACGAGGTCAACATCCACGCCGGTAGGCCGCAGGTTGATGCGCAACGCCTTGAGCTGGTCCGATGGCGGCAGTGGCCGCTTGGTGCGGAGTGTGATGGTGGGCAGGCCCTTGATGCGGACGTAGGCGCGCTTTGCGTCGTCGCTGACTTTGACCATGCTGGGGCGGACTTCCGACAGCTCGATGCAGGAATAGCGGTACCGGGAGCGGAAGCGCGGGAATCCGGGTTTCTGGCCGTTGCTGACGCGCTTGAAGAATGCCTGGAAGGCGCGGTCAACGCGACAGAGGACCCCACGGCCTATGTTGACGTCGAGGCCGGCCCACTCGGGCATGTCCTGGCGTACCAGGGTGAGTTGCTTCATCTGGTCGATGCGGGAGATGGAGACGCGTTGTATGCGATAGGCGTCGCGGCGTTCTTGCAGGGCGGCGTTGTAGAGCACGGCGCACTGATGCAGGACGGTGGTGATGCGTAGGTAGCCGTCGCGTCGGCAATAGCCGCGAATCTGGAAGGTCTGATGTCTGGGGTTAGGCATGGCGCTATCCAGGCTTTGGGATGTGGCAGGATCGTCTCGTATGTAATTCCCTTCCTTTTCGTATTTAGTTCCCGCCGTTCCGCGGGGGACTTCGGCCGATATTGCGGCCAACAGCGTAGGTAAATGCCTTCCGAGCATCCGCAGCCGCAACAATCGTTACCTACCGTTGTCAGGACCGATTCCCTCCAGAACGGGACACCAAAACACGTCCCTCCTTCGGGTGTGCGCCTCGCATTTCACAACGTCGCGTCGCCTATCTCCCGGTGATAACGGGCCAGCCGGCGACCGGTGAGCTCCGCCTGCTGCGCGTCCACCATCACTCCCGCCCCGATGTTGTGGGTCCGCAACTCCGCCATCTTCATGCGGAACCCCTCCGGGCCCTGGGTCGCCTTCGCACGGTTGCAGTAACCGCAAAGCAGCTGCCAGTTGCGCGCCTGGTGCTCCCCGTCGTCGCTCAACGCCAGGATGTGGTCGATTTCAAACCGCAGGTGATGGGGCTGGTGAAACCCGCAGCCCGGGCAGATTCCCCGCTGCACCGCGTACAGCCCCATCCGCACCCGGTCGGGAACGTTGCGCCGACCCGACCCGTCGCGGCGCCGCCGAGCCGGGCGTTTCTCGTACACCTCCACCGGCTCCAGGTATTCCCGCAGCAGCGCCACGTCCATGGGACGGTCGGGCTCGCGGTACTGGTAGCGACCGCGGCCGACCCGGATGATCAGATGAGGAGACGGCTTGCTGTGCCCCTGGGTGCTGTTGCCGGAGAGGTCCGACAGTTCCCTGTTGACCAGGTTGCGGTCCCGCTGCGCCTTCGGGTCAAATCCGACCACGCCCAACTCCGCCACCAGTCGGTAGATCTCCTCGGTGGTCAGTATGAGACCCTGGTGCGCCGCCATCACCTGCACGATATGTGGGCGCAGACTCGGTGCGGTTCTCATCAACAGTGCCCTCTCTCCTGGATTCCGGTTCCCAAATATCGGCTCCCGTGGACCGTCGTTAGCCTAACCATGGTTGATCTGATGATTATGACAAATCGCGCCATCGCGTCAACATCGGCGCTGGGCACGCGACCGGCCGCCCCGAAGTGCAGCCACTAGGTCCAGGGAAATTGTTATTATCGCCTACATCCCAGACAACCCGTTCTACGCGGAGCTACCTTGATTGGAAATCAAGCTGACACCGATCATTCATGATTGTCAAACTAACGCCAGGCAGGTTCCGCTACTCGGAATCTGATGAAATCTGATACTCCACGCTTGGCGGAGGTTTCACCGGACTCGTTTGACGCTTCACCGACCACCGCCAGCATCGCCGGTCTTACACGGTCTCCACGTCCTGTCACCGGGAAGCTCAAACCCGGCCATTGCTCTAAATTCTGCGCCGCGTTGAAATCGCGGTCGTTCAGTACACCACAGCCACCGCACCACCACTCCCGATCAGACAGCGTCAGATCATCGTTCTTCCATCCGCAGTGGGCGCACAACTTTGATGATGCAAACCACCGGTCCGCTTTCACGTACTCGGCGCCGTACCAACCGCACTTGTATTCCAGCTTGGTGAGGAAGCCAGACATGCTGGCATCGGCGATGGCCCGAGCCAGACGGGGGTTCTTCATCATGCCCGCCACATTCAGGGTTTCCACCACCACGCAGCCCGCTGACTTGGCTATCGCCGTCGTCGCCTTGTGATGATTGTCGTTCCTGACATTAACCACCCGAGCGTGAAGCCGGCGCCGCTTGGCGTACAACTCTTCCCGGCGGTTGGAATGATTGCTCTTGCCGTGGACATTCCGGCTACGGGCGATGGCTTTGTCCAGAAGCCGCAAGCGTCCCAAGGCATCAGTCAGAGCCTTCGGGTTGTCAATGACGGTTCCATCGGAGCAGGTCGCCATCGTACCCAGACCCACGTCCACCCCGGTGGTCGGCCCATCCTTCACCGGCGGAGGCTCCAGGCCGTCCTCGATGCAGAAGGCGGCAAACCAGGTCCCCGCCGTCCGGTTGATGGTCACCTCGCGGATGCTGCCAGCAAAGCGCAGGTGTTCCACCATAGCCACTCTGCCGATCTTGGGCAGGATGACGACTTTGCCGTCCACCCGGACCGTGTCGGGCCCGTTGTCGGCCCGAAAACCCTGCTCGTGCTTGCGCCGCTTGAACCGCGGGAAACCTACGTGCCTGCCCGGACGCTCGCCAGCCTTCACCTTGCGACAGTACTCGCCCCAGCCCTCGGCCGCCTGCCCGAAGTCGATGATGGCGTACTTGGCCGCATTCTGGGACAACGCCGATCCCCACGGCGCGATCATGCCCTTGACCTTGTTCCAGCGTGGCCTGAGTGTCCGCTCGGACAGCCACTCGCCTATGTCCAACCCAGCCTTGAACTCACCCAATGCCCAGTTGTAGGCGAAGCGGGCGTAGCCAGCGTGCTGCCCGAACAGCGCTTCCTGCTCGGGCGTGGGCTTGAGCGCGATGCGGTGGGACCTCTTCATGACTGTCACTATAACGACGTTGCCCGATTGCCGTCGCCAAGGTGGCGTCACCAATCTGGGGCACGGCGGCCGACTCCTCCAATCATCAGATAGCATCACGGGCCATTAGATAACAACAGATTCTAGCGAACAGTTACACACCCTTCGCCAAATGCGGTGAATAAACGGTATAATCGCCGCACGTGATGCGGAGCTTGTACATCCACCAACATCCCGACCTGGTCGACCTGTGATGATTTAGCGGTCCAAGCGTAGACCAAGTTTCGACCATGACCGCAGCCTTGGCTGATGCCTTAGCTGGCGAGAGTATTGCCTCAAGGAAGCTTCTAGCAAGCCGGTCTATCCGAGCCAGTCCCAATTACAAGGTCGCCGCCAACCCGCTCGCTGAGATTGGCCGGGGCTGCGCGTCTCTGCTCAACCGCCCGCTTGGCATCGCGTAGGGCGCGTTCCGTCCGTTCGGTAAAGGTCTCTACAGTGTCGGCCTGTAGGTCAAGGCAGGCTATCCCTACGGAGAAGGTAACCGACACATCTTCGCCGACTCCCCGGTTGGTTGTAACCCGAAACTTGTGAGCGCCGAATTCTCGTCGCAAATGATGCATGAATGACACGGCATTGGATGTTTCTGCGCCGATCATCAAAACCGCGAACTCATCACCCTGTTTGTACCTGAAAACCACATCCGTGTGCCTGACCTGTGACTTGAGTAGCGCAGCAAACTCCCTCAAGACCGAATCGCCATTGCTGTAACCGTAGGCGTCATTCACGTCCTTGAAATGGTCAATGTCCAGGAGCACCAGCGACAGAGGTTGAGATGCATACCTTGCCCTTTTAACTTCCAGAGGCAATCGGCGACGAAACTCCCCGCTGTGAAATAGGTTGGTCAGGTCGTCAATGCAAATCAGCCCTTCCAGGCGGCGAATCCTTGGCCCCAGCAGGAGTGCCACGATCAGTGCGCCGACCAAGCCTGCGCCGCCAAGTGCAACAGATAATACGAAAAGGTTCAATGTTACATGGATGTCCGGCACAGCTGTTTCTCCCTGCCTCAGTACCCGCCACCAAGAAAGAGCTTTGACTACTTCCGAAGAAAAGTCCTCCACAGCTACGTCCACACCGTCCCGTATGATGCTTAGCTGGCCGATGTTCATGTCGCTGGAGTTCTCAGCTGGAGAAGCCGTCCAAGCGTCTTCTATTTCCTGTCTGGCAGCCGCCATTACCTCCTCGACCAGACGCTGATAGCTCGCGACTGATTGCGGTAGCTCAATCCTACAGCCATTTCTCGTGGAACTGTAGTCGTTCTCTTAAGTCATTGATACGGTTGCCAAGAGCGGTCAACGTTTGCGGAGTGTTATCGGGCCGCCTTCTAATCCGGTAGGGTAGTTCGAGCCATTTCAGGGCGTCCGAGATAGCTTCCGCACACAAGGTGCGTTTTCGTTCCACGGAAGTCCGACGTTGGCTCAGCAAATAGGCGAGGACCGCGCCGACCACCCCCGACCCACCGACAACCAATGCGGCTATGACTGAAGGTCCCAAGTTGGTCACTGCGGCGAACGAGATATACCGTATAGAAGGCAGGCTAAATTAGCGGATAGCCGGTGTTCAAGTCGGGTTGTTACACACGAAACCGCTGGCCATGACGCGATTCGCTACGCCTACCTCAGAAATAGTATCCGAATATGGCCCGGTAGGAAAGCCGCGCATCCACGACCATGATCTCACTACAAGCTGACCGGAGTAAATACGCACTTCTGATAGGGAGCAGGATACGCCGCCATGTCTTGCCCTGCCTGGCGATCAGCTGGCCCAGCCTAACCGGATCGAACTGGCCGTCAACGCCGAACTGGGTGTTGGGAAAGAAGCGATCACCGGCCCGACGATAGGTGTTCTGAGCGTCGATGAACAGCGCGAGTCGCAGGGGCGTGGTCAAGTGGGATGGGGCGAACATTCCGGCGTCTGCCCACCATACCTCAGAGGCATTCGAGCAGTCGCTCAATCACGAAGTTCACGTCCTCCGGCTCCACCACGTTGGCAGGCAATACGTCGCGTTCGTGCATGTCAATGGCGCGCACGATATTGACGAGTGCGGTGGCGGCGCCCATGTCCTGAATGGTGATTAGCACGACAACCGGAGAGTCAGGCCGCGGTTCGCCCAGGGCAACCTCGACTGTGATGCCCATGCCTTTGCCGGCGTTGTAATCGAGACCAGGACGGAAACTTGGCCTTCACCCTGACCAGAGTTTCTCAGCGTCAAATCCCAGAGTGTCCCCGCCCCTACGGCAAAAGCCCCACTGCGGTTTGAATCCAGCCAGGGTCATGCCGCGGTCCGAACCGCAGAAGGAGAGATTCGAGAACGGCGTCCATCTCGTCCGGCGACGCTCTCCCGATACGGCCACCCAGTCTGCCCTGGTCTATGGATTTGATCTGCCAGGCGGAGGCCCAGGAATCCGACGCGGCTATGTGTACGTGTTGCCGGCGATTTTCCTAGGCAGGCACGGTGCGCGACGTCGGGAGCGCTATCGCCACTCCGAGAGCACGGTTGAAGCCGTCGTTGCTGATGATCAGTGCAGGGCGGCGACCCGAAAGTTCGGCCCCGATAACGGGGCCGAAGTCGTACCAGTGGATGTCGCCTTGTCGGGCGTGGGGCATGAGGAAATTGGTTACACCGCGTTCACCGAGCGCAGATCTTCGGCGCGCTCTTCTCGCGTTTGGGTGAAGCCATCGAAATCGGGTCGTGGCCGGCTACGGTGCAGATGCAGGAGACGCGCGGCCTCGGCGGCCCCAAGGACCTCCAGCCAGGCATAGCAAGCCGTCATGAGCCGGTCGGGCACTTCGGTGTTGTCCAGGAACCGGCGCAGGCGATTGTGTTGCTCTTCGGTGAACCACTGGTCGACAATGGCTTCGGGCGATTTATCAGCGGAGAGCGCCTGAGCGGCGATTCGCCTGATTTGCCGCCTTGCTATGGTGTCCAGGAAATCGTCGACAACGCGGTTCACCTGCCTGATGTGGTCGGTGTTGAAGCCCCAGGCCTCTGACATCAGATAGCTGAGACGGTGGTCGGGTTCTACCCGAACCAGAGCGCCCAACCTGGCCTCGGCGGCCGCGAGCGCCGTCTCCGCTCCGCGTATAGGTTGGCTGAGCATATGGATTTTCTCAGCCCGCTGCCGGTTGAGTGCCGGGTCAAACTGGGCCGTCGATGTACTCATGCTGTATCCAGGCTGCTTGGACTTCACCGCTGTGGTTACATTCTATCGCCGTATGCCGGCGGTTTCCATTCTGCCGACGGGGGCGGTTCGCTTCGTCCCGCCCTGCGATATTGTTATCCAGTGCGGCGGCCAATGCCCAGAGCGTGTTTCTACCTGGCGAAGCAACGCCCGTAGCCGCAGGCTGGGCCGAGCCATCGCCGATGCTGGCATGTCGGCTTCCTCACGAAGTTGGAGTACAAGTGCGCCTGGTATGGCGCCGACTTCGAGAAGGCGGATCGGTGGTTTGCATCATCGGTCCCCGCCCACATTTCACCCCTGAGGTGGGCCCACATCCTGCTCACCGGTGAATACCAGTGCCTAAAGCGTTGATAGTGGCCTTAGTGTAGATCTGCCGCCTACCTGAATCGACCACAGCTATGATTGGTTAGCTTTCCCCGGCCGTGGGAAAGGGCAATGTACTTGGTCAATATGCTCGAACAAGTCAGGTGCAACGTTCTGCCATAAGGGATCAAGGATCACGCGCGCTCCCTCACGACGGGCGAGCTTCGCTGCCGGCACGAAGTCGCTGTCGCCGGTAACGAGGACTATGGTGTCGGCCTGCTTCTTCAGGGTGATACTGGCTATATCCAAGCCGATTCTCATGTCGACGGCTTTCTGCTGGAATCCCGCTACAAAATCATCGTCTTTCAGATCCGCCACGTTGCGCTTCCCTGATAAGAGATCCTTTTGGGCCCGTTCCTTGATGATCCAATCCCTGTGGCGGCGAACCTCACCCAGACGCAAGGCGAAGTTGGGGCGGCGGCGCAGCTTGTCGAACAACTCTAACCGAAAGGACGCCGCATCCGACTTCGCGTAGTCGATCGCCTGCTTGCTGACCGGCAGATGCCCACGCCTGTCATAGGGATAGGCATCATAGAAAAAACAGCGGTAGAGGAGAGCGTAGGGATTCTCGACACGCGCGGTGTTATTGATGTACGCGAGATGGCCTCTGACCAATCGTCCGATTTCCTGGTCAGCACGCGCGGAGTCGTGCAGAATACTCCAGTCCGTAAGGCGCGGCAGACGGTGGATGAAAAATCCTCCGTCAACCAGTATGGCCACTTTGGTCATTGTCAAACCACCAAGCAGAAATATGCCCCGAGGTTTCGGCCAACTCGGAATAACGAGGAGTCTGACGTACTTCCAGGGGGCGATGTGGCAACCATTGTACCTTTTGCGAGACCTCGTTGCAAATTTTCGACGTATTAAGCAACTGTTCAGAGTTGGTGAGGGAGTTGCGTGGAAGCGGTTTGACGATGGCTGGCACTGGTGGCGGTGGTTATGTCATATCTTTCACCAGAAGAGGCGCGCCGGCGCCGGGTCATTCCTGGCCGCGTCGGGCATTGCCTGCATCCGCTACGACGGTCACCAGCGGATGCGGCTCCCTTACCTGGGCAGCGTCAGGATGACGCGCACGTTGCCGGAAGGAATGGCTTACGAGGTGACCATCAGGAAGCGCAATGGCCGCTGGTATGCCAGCATTGCCTACTGGAAACCGCCCGTGGCGCCACCCCAAAGAGAAACCCAATCGGTGGGCGGCGTGGACGTGGGCATCAACCCTCTGGCGGTGGACAGCGACGCCGTGCATTACGAGAACCCCAAGGCGCTGGAAAACGCACTACGCAGGATCCGCCGGTGGCAGCCGGCCCAGGCACGCCGTACGCCGGGCAGCCGCGGCTGGTGGGAAGCCCAACGGCGCATCGACGCCACCCAGCGCCGCATTGTCGGCCTCAGGAACAACGCCCATCATCACGTCAGCCGGGCATTGGTCGGAAAGTACCACACCCTGGGTATCGAGAGCCTCAACGTCGCCGGCATGACCACGGCGGGATTACAATCGAAGGCCCTCTCCGATGCCGGGATGTCCAGCCTGCTGAGCCAGATCCGCTACAAGGCGGACTGGTACGGCACCGAGATCGTGGAAGCCGACCGGTGGTACCCCAGCAGCAGGACCTGCTCAGCCTGCGGCGCGGTGAACCCAGAGCTGGGCCGGGAAACCATGTGGTCCTGCCCCAGTTGCGGCGTCATTCATCCGCCTCAGGCGGACAACGAGAACGCAGCTCACAACCTGCATAAACTTGCGCTACTCGCGGTAGGCGAGGATGTGATGCTCCTGGACGAGGGAGCGCTGGCTGGCGGTCCGCCTGAGGCGGATAACCATTGTTACTCATTTGGATTACCCCATCCAGTAAGGCGAACCCACACGGCAAGGCGCACCGGGTATAATAGAATGGGGAAGGAGACGGTGACATGGCCCTCAGCGCAACCGAAAAGACCCGCTTCCTGGAAGCACTGCGAGGCGACCCGGATTTTCTGCAGCAGGTCCGCCAGCATGTGCTGATCGCGGATCTGATAGCACTGCCGGAGCAGTTCGGCAACTTCGTCCGCCTCACCAACGAAAGGTTCAGCAAGCTGGAGAAAACCCTGGCTGAGTTTGCCGAGTTGACCAACAAACGGCTCACCTCCCTAGAAACCGACGTTGGAACACTGAAAACCGACGTTGGAACGCTGAAAAGCGACCTTGGAACGCTCGTAGGCGACAATCTTGAGCGCCGCGCACGTGAGAGTATCCTCAACATCGCCAAGGACGAGCTGGGTCTCACGAGAGGCCGTATCCTGCTGGCCCGCGGACGGGATACAGTCCCACAATTCCTCGAATCCATCAACGCCGCCGAGGAACAGGGCATTATCACGGACGATCAGGTGGACAACGTCCTAGTGGCCGACATCATCATCCGGGCTCGGCGGACCGAGGACAAGCAATACGTTCACGGCGTATTCGAGGTGTCTCGAACCATCAGGCTGAGCGATATCCAGAGGGCACATGACCGCGCTGTCGCGGTGGCAGCGGCGACTCAAGAGGAAGCGGTAGCGGCAGTAATCGGATCGACCATCCACCCACAGCAGCAAGCTCAGGCCGACGCGATGGGAGTGCGAGTTCTGGTCCCAGCCATGCTCCGACCGCAACAGGCGGATATTGAAGAGGAAACAGGAGCCACAGCAGCGCCTTAGCCGCGGCGGGCCTGCTGAGCCAGGTCCGCTACAAGGCGGACTGGTACGGCACCGAGATCGTGGAGACCGACCAGTGGTACCCCAGCAGCAAGACCTGCTCAGCCTGCGGCGTGGTGAACCCAGCGCTGGGCCGGGAAACCATGTGGTCCTACCCCGGTTGCGGGGTCATTCACGACCCCAACGAGAACGCAGCTCGTCCGCCTCAGGCGGACAGAAACTTGTGCTACTCGCGGTAGGCGAGGGACGTGATGCTCCTGGACGGGGGAGTGCTAGCTGGCGGTCCGCCTGAGGCGGATAACCATTGTTACTCATTTGGATTACCCCAGCTAATATGCGGGGTCATGTCGATTCTCGCTTTGCTATCGTGAGCAACCATCCATGGGGATAGTGAAACGTGAGGTATGTTATCTGATGTTCGACGCGGAGCCTGTGTCAGTTGACGCTGGCGAGCGCATCTACCTGGCGGTACTCCCCATCCTCGTCTATGACGGTCAGGAACACCTCGTCCGACCCCTGGTTGTCGCCGCGGCCGTATTTGAGGCGAAAGCCGCCGAGGTCTATGACTTCCGAGGTATGCAGGGCCTCGATGAAACATTCGCGGCTGAGTTCGCGGCCACAGGCATCGAGGCCGTAGATGGCGAGGCGACCGGCCAGGTATCCCTCCAGGGAAACGAACCCCGGTTCCGCCTGTGGGTTGTGGGCGGACAGGGCCGCTTGATACCTGGCGACCACCGGGATGCCGGCGTCCCTGGGAAAAGGCACCACCTGGGTAATGTAAACGCCGTGCCCGTCTTCCCCCAACGCACTGGCCAGGGCAGCGCCGCCCCCGAATGATACTGTCATGAACACCGGGTCTATATCCTGACGCGCCAATTCTATCGCGGTGGCGACCGGGTCCTGGGCGCCGATCATGACAACCGCTTCGGGGTTGGCGGCGACGATGCTGGACGCCGCCTGTCTCACCGCGCCGGAATTCCGCTGGTAGTGCCATGCCCCCACCGGTTCCAATCCCCGGCGTTGCAGCGCGCGTCGCACGCCCTCGAGTCCGTTGGTGCCGAAGGAATCATCCTGGTAAAGCACGCCGACCCGGGTTATTCCCAAGTCCTCGGTCAGGCGGGCGATCATTTTCTCCGTTTCCTGATAATACGAGGCGCGGAGGTTGACGACGTTATCCAGCGCCGGGTCGCGCAGGAATTCCGCGCCGGTAAATGGAGCCAGGAAGGGTACGCCGGCATCGTGAGCCAGGGGTGATGAGACGCGGGACGTGGGCGTGCCCACCGCTCCGATCAGGGCGAAAACCTGCACTTTCTCAATGAGCCACTTGGTGGTGTGAAACGCATAGTCGGTCTCATAGGAATCATCCAAGGTCTTGAGCGCCAACTCCCGACCGTGCACGCCGCCCGCCTGGTTGGCTTCATAGAATGCGGCTCTGATGCCCAGGCGCATCTCCCGGCCTAATTCCTGGGAAGGGCCGCTGAAGACTGCCGACTGCCCGAACAGGATCTGGTCGTCGGTGACGCCGGGGGATATTGGGGCGGCCTGGGCGCCAAAGCAAGCCATGCCCACGACGGCAGCCAGCAACGCCGCGCCGATGATTCGGAGCGCTGGCTTCCGGCTCAATGCCTGCCCCGTACTGGATACGGGGGCCGGAATGACGAGATAGCGTTTCGGAATGACGGGATGAGGTTTCAAGTAGTCAGGAGTCCTATTGCTGAAGCCGCTCTTCCAATTCGCGGATGCGAGCTTCGGCAGCGACACGGGCCTCGCGCTCGCTGTCGGCACGAGCCCGCTCGCTCTCAGTGACTTGAGCGGGGATCAGCTCGGCGTTCCTTGGTGAGATTCCAGGGCGGAGCCGCCTTGAACTGTTGGGGCGGCGGTCCGACGATGGCGGATCTTCAGGAATGGCTGACGATAGTTTGTAACTAAAATCAACAATTTTTACAACGGTAACGATGTCCAGTTGGTCGCTGGAATATCCGTCCCGGGTGGTCGGCTTAGCGGTCATCCGGAACTCCGGAGAGGAACCTGCTCCTCAGTTCCGCGGCGGCTTCCTGGGCCCGCTCGGGATGACCCTGCAGGTCAAGATAGGCCTGGATCGGGTGGACACAGCACACGCCGTCAACCTCGCCGGCGCCATGGAATACGCCCTCGTCGTTGGGCGCCACCAGCCAGGTGTTGGCTCCCCTGGGCACTTCCCGGAACCCGAGATCCGCCATCAGTCCTTCGGAGGGGATATCGGCCATGTACACGGTGGCAAGGCGGAACCCGGCGTACCGAGTCCACAGCCACGCGGCCGACAGTCCCGTTGCGGCGTGGGGCACCTCCAGCTCGGATAACGTCGTGACCAGCGAGCGGGTCAGCGCGTCGCCCGACCTGGCGGCCACGTGGCCGGTGATCACGGCATGACGGTCGAAGCGGTAGTCCTCGCCCCAGGCGTCCAGCAGCAGGTTCGCGTCCACCACGCGGATGCCGTCATCGCCCCGTTGCACCAGGCCGGTATCCACCAGCTTGCCGACGATCCGGCTGACGTGGCCCTCGTTCAGGCCCGTATTGGCCGCCAGGTTGCGCTGCCGCACCGGTGTTTCCGGGTCCATCAGCAGTTGCCTGGCGATCCTGGATCCCTTCGGGCCGAAGGCGCTTTCGGGGCGACCGGACCGGGGAAACCGGTTGGGGTGGCCGATTTCCTGGTAGAACATCCCAGGCGCCACGATCCGCCCGTTGCCGGAGAGATCCAGCCAGGCCACGCCGTTCTGTTCACAGTAGGCCCGCGCAGTTTCACCCATGTAGGGAACCGCCAGCAGCGGGATCACCGGATCAGGGCAGTGGGAAGACGCCTGCGACAGTTGATGGACCGCCATTGATACCGGACCGAGGGATCCGGAACTCTTGCACTCCACCGCAAAGGTACGCCCACCTGCCGTGGCGACGAGATCCCACCACTGGTGGCCGATGTCAACGTCGAAGCCAGGGTCAGCGACCTGGCCGGTGGCGCCGAATATCTCGGCTAGTCGCTGCGCCGCCAGCTGGGTGATTTGGTATCCTGTCGGAACCCGCATGCTGCAATTATCCTGATACTTGCACAGATGCGCAAGGTAGCTTGTTTAAGCAATCGATACCAGCGAGGTCATTGAGCACACGATCCTGCTCCTCCCGGTCAGCAAGCCGGCATCGGTTTGTCGGAATACGTCCGTGTGGCTGGCGGCAAACGCGTCGCCGGTGAAACCGGCCCGGGCGAAAGGAGAACTGCTCCGTTGACGCGGGTATTTCACGCGGTAGACGGAGGAACTGATCCGCCATAGGCGGACCGTCAGTCGAACGGACGTGCTTATCCCGGTCCAGTTACGACTGGCCATTTGATAATCGCCTACATCCCAGCCACCAGAGGGAATGGATGGTTCATTCCGACCAGCCTTTCATTGGGAACTTCGACGGAATCGAACTTGGAGAAAACGCGCTGCACGTTGCGAACTACAACTGAGAGTCATAGAATCCAGTCACAGGACGGTCAAACAAAGCAGAGAACATGATCCCCCCATTCCAGCCCAACGGATACCTACCCCGGTGAATTAACATCCAAGCACACCCCATCGAAGGCGGACACGGAATGACCGACAAACTGCCACCCATGAGCCACGCCGCCGACCTGGTCAGAGAACACCTCCCCGTTTATCTCGGAGACGGGTTCGAAATCTCCGACGTAATTGCCGAATCTTTCACGCACCGAGACCGGGAACTCGGCTATGTGACGGTGCAACTCAAACCCGGCCACCCTCCCGTCGACGCCAGAGTGCTTTCGCAGTTCGATGTTGATATGCACCAGAAATTCATCGACCGCGGCTTCTTCCCGCCACCGGCAGTCGAGCTCAACGCCGCGGAACCTGGCGAAAAACAGATCGGTTAAGATGCAAGGGATTTTCCAGCCACCCGTCCCCGTAGATCCGCACCACCTCATCGCAAGCGCCCGGCTAAGCTTGGCAGCAGTACCACAGGGCTCCCCCGAGCATCGTGCGACGGTTCACCGAGCCATCAGCACCGCGTACTACGCCGCGTTCCATGCCCTCAACGCGAACAACGCCGACGCCATCGTTGGCACGCCTACGACGCAAACAATGGCAGAGGATTGGATCCGAGCTTACCGTTCGACAAGACACCGCTACGCTGCGACGCGCCTCGACCGCAACCAACTGCCTTTGTCAAACGGCGCCAACATCTTCTCACGATCCTTTTCCAGACTATACAACGCTCGCATTCGGGCCGATTACCATCCCCAAACTCATTTCGATGCTCATGCCGCCAACCTCTGGTTAGACCGCGCCGAGATCGCAATTCAAGGACTGCAACAACTCAACTATAACGAGCGGGCCATCATAGCGGCCATCACGACTTGACCCACGCGCGTGGAGGTGAACCGATAGTTAAACGCTAACCGACGTTGACAATGCGAAAGTTGATTGCGACGCAACGTGCGTGAGTTGCTCACGCAAGAAGGGGCTATCTCCCAAGAATATCCCGCGAGCGCCGTTCACATCTCTATCCATTCCGAAACCATCGGGATCTCTAACGATGGTATTGCCACCGAGGTTATTGTTCACAACCGTCAAATGTAGTTGGACGCCAGGTCAGGTTCCAGGGCAAGGGCTTTATCGTAACCTGCGGCGTAATCGGTTGGTAGGTTCATCTGCCGACGTCCCGGTGTTCGCTCCCATCGGACGTCCAGCCTGCGGCCCGGCGCCGGGACCAATTGGGGAGATGATACTAAACCATCCATATGATATAAGTATTTTCACCTCGCCATCAGCGGGTGTGTAACTGTTCGCTGGAATCTGTTGTTATCTGATGGTTCATGATGCTATCTGATGATTGAAGGAGTCGGTCGCCGTGCCCCAGATTGGTGACGCCACCTTGGCGACGGCAATCGGGCAACGTCGTTATAGCGACAGTCATGAAGAGGTCCCACCGCATCGCGCTCAAGCCCACGCCCGAGCAGGAAGCGCTGTTCGGGCAGCACGCTGGCTACGCTCGCTTCGCCTACAACTGGGCGGTGGCCGAGTTCAAGGCCGGACTGGATGTGGGCGAGTGGCTGAGCGAACGCACCTTGAGGCCACGCTGGAACAAGGTCAAGGGCATGATCGCACCGTGGGGAGCGGTACTTTCCCAGAATGCGGCCAAGTACGCCATCATCGACTTCGGGCAAGCTGCTGCGGTTTGGGGAGAATACCGGCGCAAGGTGAAGGCTGGCCAGCGTCCCGGTCGGCGGGTGGGTTTCCCGCGTTTCAAGCGGCGCAAGCACGAGCAGGGTTTTCGGGCCGACAACGGTCCCGACACGGTGAGAGTGGACGGCAAGGTCGTCATCCTGCCCAAGATCGGCAGAGTGGCTATGGTGGAACACCTGCGCTTTGCTGGCAGCATCCGCGAGGTGACCATCAACCGGACGGCAGGAACCTGGTTTGCCGCCTTCTGCATCGAGGACGGGGAGGAGCCGCCGCCGGTAAAGGATGGGCCGACCGTCGGCGTGGACATGGGCTTGGGTACGATGGCTACCTGCTCCGACGGAACCACGGTGGATAATCCGAAGGCGCTGGTCGGTGAGTTGGAGAAATTGCGACGGGTGGACAAAGCCATCGCCCGTAGCCGGAATGTCCACGGCAAGAGCAATCATTCCAACCGCCGGGAGGAACTGTACGCCAAGCGGCGGAGGCTTCACGCTCGGGTGGTTAATGTCAGGAACGACAATCATCACAAGGCGACGACGGCGATAGCCAAGTCGGCGGGCCGCGTGGTGGTGGAAACCCTGAATGTGGCGGGCATGGTGAAGAACCGCAGGCTGGCTCGGGCCATCGCCGACGCTGGCATGTCTGGCTTCCTCACCAAGCTGGAATACAAGTGCGGTTGGTACGGCGCCGAGTACGTGAAAGCGGACCGGTGGTTTGCATCATCAAAGTTGTGCGCCCACTGCGGATGGAAGAACGATGATCTGACTCTGTCTGATCGGGAGTGGTGGTGCGGTGGCTGTGGTGTACTGAACGACCGCGATTTCAACGCGGCGCAGAATTTAGAGCAATGGCCGGGTTTGAGCTTCCCGGTGACAGGACGTGGAGACCGTGTAAGACCGGCGATGCTGGCGGTGGTCGGTGAAGCGTCAAACGAGTCCGGTGAAACCTCCGCCAAGCGTGGAGTATCAGATTTCATCAGGTTCCGAGTAGCGGTCCCCCTCCGGGCGAGCTCATGCGCCACAGTTGTAAAGTCGGCCTGCACAGGTGATGCGGCTGATGGTCGGCGACAATATGCAAGGGGCGAATAATCATTCGCCCCTACTCGCTGGATACCGGCGAGGTTCAAAGACCGGCTACTCGTCGGGCCAGCCGTCGGGAGTCTCATTCGCCGTGAGCGCGGCATGGATGGATGTTGCCGCCGCGTCGGTAACCCACTGCTCCCAGACGTCGGCGTTGCTGTTCAGCCACCAGAGGGCGGTAGCGTTGACGTCGGCGTCTGGGTTTTGGTCCTGCCATCTGACAATTCCTTTGTAGATCGGGTCAATGGCAAAGTCCCATTTGCGCAGCATTTCAGCCACTTCCGGCGCTTTCTCGGACAGGCTATGGTTCGCCGCAATCAGGATGGTGGAGCCTTCGTAGGCGCAAGCCTTGGTAGTCGCCCAACATTCATCGCTGTAGGATGGCTCTTCCAGCCGCACCAGATCCAGCAACAGCGCAGGGTCGTTCGTTCCCCACTGGTAGCCAAGCCAAGGCGCTTCGCGCTCGTAGGCGTCATGCAGGTCGGCGTTCAGGGCCGCGCCGTTGGCGGGATTGACGATGTGAACGTGATCGACAAGACCGTATCCCTCAATTTGGGCGGCGTTGACGGCCTCGCAGGCCCAGCCGACCACGCAGGAAACCAGGCGCGCTTTATCTCCCGTTTCGGCGGTGGCGAATAACTGGCGATACTGCGGGTCTTTCAGGTCTTCCACGCTGTCCAGCCCGGGGTATTGCTCCTGCAAGTAGGCCGGAATCACGAATGCCGACTGCCAGTCGCGGTAGTTTTCACCCAGGGAAATGACTTCGCCGGCTGCGGTGGCCTGCATATAGGCTTCTTCCTGGTTGGGCAGCCAAAGCTCCATAAATACATCGGTCCCCCCACTACGCAGGCTCTGAAATAGCGGTAATGTCGCGCCGGACCGCACGTCAGTGGAGTAGCCGTAGCCTTTTTCGACGATGTACTGCGCGATGCGGTTCTGAATCAGCGCGCTGCTCCAGTTGAGGTCGCCGAATACAAGGGGCTGTTCGGGGATAGAGATGCGGAAAAGTTGCGGGGAATCGGCGCTGGAAGGTCGCAGCGCCAACACAGCGGTGGTGGCGTCCTGCGGCACGTCGAACGTCAGGAAGGTATCGTCCATTTCCCCCGGCTCGACGGACCTTTCTTGAGACCACGAAAATGCGTTTCCGGCGTCAGTGTTCAGGATAAAGTCGAGACCTCGCGTGAGAGTGACCTTGGAACTTCTATCGTTGTCCAGATAAAGGTAAATGCGAAGCCATCGGCGGCCCGGTGGAGATTCCCTATCGTATTTTGTACCGTCTGACCGCGTGAACGTTACCTTCTCCGGTGTACTGCTACCCGTGAGCCTGATGGAGTATTCACCGAAGGTTGCCGTATCGCCAACGCCCAGGTAACCCTGTTCTCCCAGCGGCAGCCCCGTTATCGGGCAGAAGCCGTCACCATGCTGGCCGGCGGTGGTCGCTATCGCATGCTGCCGGGCCCATACCAGGTCGGTGGCGCCGAATCTCTTGGTTTGCGCGCCCACCGTCACCCAATAAACGGTTTCCGGCTCCAGGCCGGTGAAGGTGTGGCTGGTATTAGTCGCCTCAACGGTGACGTAATAGAAGGCGTCTAGGCGATTCCGGCCGGCGGCGGCCATCCGGTCCATTTCATCCGGACTGGCATAGCCGACGGTATAGTGCTCCGCGCCGGGAACTTGGTTCCAACTTACGTGCAACTCGCCAGGGTTGTCGGTAGCGGTGACGGTCGGTTGCTCCGGGGACATCAGCGTTGCCGGCGTGGCGGCTATCCCGGCGATTAGCAGCGTTGCCGCCAGGGCAAGTAGTGGGACAATCTTTGTCGATTTGCTCATTTTCAACTCCTTTACTCCTCGTAAACGCCCGGCGCCGTGAGCTTGTAACCACCGGCAACGACGGTTCCCCTACACCTGCTCCACCAGAACTTTCGGCTTGCGTGCCAACTGCGGGAACCGCTGGAAAGTTGATTGTATCCCATTACCCCTGTGATATGAGTATTTTAGGAATGACGTTTTGTGTGTTTATATGTGTATTTATGCTGCAATTCTCAGCCCTCGCCCTCCGCCAGGCAAACGGTGGAATAAAAAGGGGGCGCCCAGCCATGGCTGAGCGCCCCCTTTTCAGATTGACCTGCCGGACGGATCATTGTCCCGTCTGACCGTCTCCAGACTCCGGCAGCGTAATGGCGGCATGAACCCGCTCGCCATTGCCCACCTCATTCTCCGCCCCCTGCACGCGGGAATGCACCGGCCGCCGTCCGTCGGTCGATAATCGACCAAGCGGTCCACTCGTGTAGGCGGGAATGTGCCCTGGCGTCGTATGTCACCGCCGATAATACCGGGCCGAGGGTGCCAGCACGGTGAGCACCGACAGCGCCCAGTGGCGTCCCGCCCACGGCACGTGGCCCAGCCACATCAGGGAGATCCAGAGCAACCCACTGGCCTTGACCAGTTGGTGGCGGCTGGAACGCACCGCGTCTCGATAGATGCCCCGAGCCTTGATCTTGGCGCCGCGACGCCGTTCCAGGGTTTCCAGATTGGTCAAAGGATCGTATGCCGAAGATCAGCGGACCGTCGCCGCGATCCAGGTGCTGGAGCAGTAGCACCAGCAGGACGCGGGCGACCCCACGTGACGCCCACACCGCCCGATTGAGCACCTCGTGGTAGCGAGCGTAGTCGTCCTGGTCGCTGCGGCCCATGACGCGGAGCGCTGCGGCCACGGTGCGCAGGCCCGCTGCTAGTATGGCGCCCACCAGCAGGAGCTGGGCTATCGCCAGGTCGGATTGGTGAACAATCCTGATCGAGCGGTTCCCCGTCGCGGGAACCCCGAAGGAATGCCTGGACCAGGTGCGGCTGATCGCCAATATGGGGTACGACAGCATCAGCATGAACGTGGCCGCCGTGCGCCGGCCGGGTGGGTCCATGTACTCAGGCTTGCGGGAGACCGTCGAAGGGCTCGGCGAGATGATGGCGGAAATCCGATGCATGTAGAACCGGGCCGTTGTTCCTTGCGGCGTCCTCTGCGGCGCACCCGTGAGGATGAGAGCGACGATAGGGGAGTGTCACCGCGACGCAGATGCGCGTGGAAATTGAGGGCAGCGTTGACGAGGTGGTCCGGGTGCTGCGGCAGCTTGGGAGCGCCGGACGAAACGCGCCTGCGGTCGGTGCCGGTGGGTCAACGGAGACGCCTGCGGGCAGCGGTAATGATGCGAAGCCGACCACCGGGACACCGGGCGCTTCGGGATCTGATGAAGCGGCTGCCTCAGAATGGACGGAGGCCCTGGCCGGCGAATTCCTGGCTGGTCTGGAGCCGGTGGCCAGGCGGATGGCGCGGCACGTGTGGCGGGCGGGAGAGGCTGGCATCCACCGGAGCGCTCTGTGCCAGCGTGCGGAGCTGACGCCGGCGGAGTTGCGCTCGCTCCTGATGCGAATGAGACATACGCTGCGGAGATTTCAACAGGAACGTGGACTGAGGCTGCCCCGGCCGGTGGTGGCCAACAGCCCGCTGCAGAGCTACTTCGTCGATGCCGACTTCGCCGCGGTGGCGACGCCCGACGTGTTCGGCGGCATGGGACGTCCGTGATTGATTCGTGTCGTTGGGCGCTCAGGACAGATAATTGTGCATCGTTTGTGGACCGCGCTGGCGATGACGGTCTGCCTGTGGGCCACGCTGGCCTGCGGGATGGATGGCGACGACCGGATGGTGCGTCGGTACGCCGATTGCATGGCGGACTCCAACACCATCCTGCATCAGCGGACCATGTCCAACGCGGTCGGGTCCGTGCCGCTGAGCGCCGAGGCGATGGAGGAGCGGTTGCGTGCTCAGATGGAGGGAGGGGCGGTCACGATGGCGGAGATCAGGGCCGACTACGCCCGCTACTGCGATTAGGCTTGGACGAGAGTTACGGAAATGGCGTTGGGAAAGGCGCTTGGGCTGAGGAAATCCACTGCGCTGTTGGCGAGCGAAAGCGCCCTTCCAGCCAGTTCACGTAACAGCCCTCTGGCGAACCGTGGCTGATATCGGCAAGTCCACTTGAACCGTCAGTAGCTGAGAGCGGCGGATGGGCCCGGATCTCGGCGAGGAAATTTCGCTACTCCAGATCTGGAGTCGCCGCATCAGAGTCCGGCCAATGCTCCGACGTATTTCGTAATCGGTGCAGCGGCTCACATTTTCCGGATATTGCTAATTTGCGGGCAACGCCGTTGTAGGAATAGCGTATTGGGCCGGGTGCCGCAAATTTTTTAGGGCCGCGCCAAATTGATCTCTGTGGGAATTTTCCGCGGGCCACGGATTTAGCAAACGCGAGGTGAAGGCACGTCTATTATCCGGTCCTCGGATGCTCCCGGCGGACTGTGTCCTCGGACCCAGAGGGCTTCCGCCATGAGGCGTTGCTTCGCTCGTCGCCGGATCGTCTTGGCGCCGGTGATGTCGCAGTGCCCCGGTCCGCCGGATTCGGGAGTTTCGAGAATGTCCATGCCGGCTTCCCTGATGCTGGCAACCGGTAAGACATACAGATAGTCTCCTGCACCTTCGTTTATTACTTCGTTGGGGTCGGCGTCGCCTACCAGGCGGCATGAGGCGTATCCGTCTCCCGGTCCCATATCTAGATGGCTGCTGGGAGGTCTCGGAATCCCTGTGGAGGGGTCATGGGTCAATTGTCCGGCGCCTATCCGTCTCATTACCAGCCGGTCGTGTCCGGCGGGTCGGTGCTGTCCCGTCATAGGCTGAGTTCAGTGGCTGCGTCGGCCAGCACCTTGACCCAACCGCGAAGGCGTTCCTCGTTGCCGGAGACTTCGCCCTCGTCGTCTAGGTCTTGTTTGCCCCGCTCGTCGCCGTAGCAGTATTGGGCGGGGTGGCCCGGTCGGGTTTCGATCTCTAGGGTGAGGTCTCCCAGGAGCCATGTTGCCATAGCGCCGCCGTCCCAGTTCGGGGTGATATTCGGCGCCATGGCGTGTTCGGGCAGGACATCGAGGAGGATCAGCAGCAATTCCGCAACGGCGGTGGCGTCTAGGGGTTGCGGGTTCTCTGATGTCCAGTCAGGGTCATCCCAGGGTAGGCCGCACAACTCTGCGATGGTTCCCTCGAACCAGTCACCTGGGATCCTTCCGGCCTCCGGTTTGACGTGGGTTGCGTCAACGGTGGGGGTGAGGGATCGTGAGATGAAAACCTTCAGCAGTGTTGGAAGCCACTGGAGGGGCGTGTAGTCCGTTGGTTTCTGGCCCGTGACGGGGTTTGCGACCATATTGTTACTCCTGTAGGGGAAATTACACGGTCCTTTGTGGCCCGTCAAATCGCCGTGCTTGCGCGGCGCGGTACGCCGAAGCGCATCCCTACCAATGGGAGAACCTTCTCAGGACGCAACGCCGGCCGGCAGTGGACGGTTCTATCCCGCGCGTGCGGGGCCTAAACGCCGATGGAGAGCGTCCTGGCTGTGTCTTGGCCACGTTCGCGGACTTGGGTTCTCCTGATCTGTCGTGCGCTGGTCCTCGTCGCTCTGCGTGCGAATCCGTTTGCGGCATATACTACGAAAATCGTCGGCTCATTGGATGATTTACGAAGCCGTCGCGTTACAATCAGAGTAGCGAAATCTCCTCATCTCGGCCGAAGATCCTTGACAGGTCTGGGTGTTTCGCCTAGCATGGAACTACTCTCCCTCGTGATCCACTCGGCTTCGAGCCGGGCTGATCGCGGGGATTATTTTTGCCCTCAGAGCGGTGCTATTGATGACCACGCCCCTGCGCCTGGCCCTGTTCATAGACGGACAGAATGCGTACCGCCGAGCGCGGGCCCTCTTTTTCCCCAATACTCAGTCCGGCAGAGACGGGCAGTTTAGCCCCATGGATCTGGGGCGTCTGATCGCAGGCAGAGGCGGCCCGAACGGTGCTCCCTGCACGCTGTCGGACGTGCGCATTTATTCCGGAGAACCGGACGCGAGGCGGGATCCTCGCACCTACGCGGCTCACCGAAGGCAGACCCAGCGCTGGGCATCGGACGGAGCGACGGTAATCACCCGATCCCTCCGTTACCCGACGGGCTGGCCAGCGGTGCCCGCCCAGGAGAAAGGCGTCGATGTTGCCCTGGCCGTTGACTTCGTGAAGCTGGCGATCGAGGGCGAGTACGACGTCGGCGTGATGATGTCCACGGATAACGACCTGCTGCCGGCGCTGGAGGTAGTCCGCGACTATGCTCCGGGCAGGATCCACGTTGCGGTGTCCGCTTGGAGCGTTCCGGGTCAGCACCAACGGTTGCGCCTCCCTGGCCTCTGGTGCCACTGGTTGAGCCTGGAGGACTATGACGCCGTGGCGGACCGGACCCGGTATTGACGCCGATTGTCGGCCTGCGGCCGTTATTACGCGAAATTGAATCAGCGCGGCCGCTATTCAGTTTTCAGGCTGAAGTCATAATAGCGCTGCGGTTCGGCCCGGGCGATGGACGGTCGACCAACTCACGCGCTCCGTAATGAAGCGCTACAGGATGAAGGGGAGCGTGCTTTCCTGGACCGCCTGCTGGATCATGGTGAGATAGATGGGGCGTTGCTGACGACGGACGAGGGACTGCGGCAGCGGATGAATGCCCAGCCGTGGTTGGAATGGAAGGCGCAGAACGTGCGGCGCCGTCAAGAGTCACCAGAAATTCATCGACGGCGGCTTCTTCCCGCCACCGGCCATCGAGCTCAACGCCGCGGAACCTGGCGAAAAACAGACCCCGTAGCGGGGCGGGAGAAATCCCGCCCCCGCTCGTGTGGACCCCAGCTTCCGTTTACCAGTAGAAATCTTCGAACAGCAGGGACAGTATGTACAGTTGGGCGCTAATGCTGATGCCGAAGCTGCTCACGAGTTCGCCCTCGGAGCAGAAGAGAACTGTCAGTACGACCAAATCCTCCGCGCGCTCGAATTCCTTGGCGAGTTCGACAACCCGCTCATCAATGTGTCGGCCAACGACCGTTCGCGCCGCGGGAGTGAGATTTGAAGTCAGGACATCCGTGGCGCACGTCGTGGCCTGTTCGATCAGTATCTTCCGGTCGGACGCTTCCCGTGTCCGTTCCTCCGCAGTGGGAACCCAGACCTCAACTTCATAAGACCAGTTCAGTTCTTCGCATTGGGCCGCTAAATCTCCGGCTTGCAGCGAGACCAGCGCAACCCGGTAGAGCCAGTTGCCCGGTTCGGCCGGGCCGGTCCAGGTGTCCGTGTCGTTTACCGTCGCTACCGTTTCCCAATTGCTTTCCCTATCACTCTCGTCCCCGTCGCGCATCCGTTCCACACGGAGCTTCCTTACCGCGTCCGGCGGCAGCGCGTAGCGGAGAACCAGATCCCATTCCAGCGTTACCGTGTCGCCCTGACCATAGAACGACGGCTTAACGGTTGCGGTGAGATCATAAATGTGGGCGCCCTCGCAATGTTGCGCCAGCTCTTCCTGTGGAGTAAGAACATTGAATATGTCTTCGGCCCATGGGGCCGCCTCACACTCGTGCTGCGAATCGCCGGACGTAAGTCCAACCAATCGGACCCGGTAGTGCCAGTGCCCGGTTTCAACGGGCCCTTCCCAAACGTCGATATTGGGCTGAGTATCCACTGTCTCCCATTCCTCCCCCGTGGGGGCATCCTTGTCATGAGTTTGCCTCTGGATCCGGTAGTACGGGGTGATTTCTTCCGGGAATTCCCAGTATTGCAAATCGCTCCGCCACTGTAGCGACACGGTTTTGCCCTGCCCGTCGCGCGCGCTCACAACCTCGGCGTGGAGCTGATACACAAACCCTTCGTAGCAGAGCGATTCCAGTTGCGCCAGCGTCTCAGTATCCTCGGGGGGAATGATGGGGGGCTCGGCTGGGGGCAGCGGTGTCGCGGTGGGCGCGGGCGGCGTTGGCTCCTGCGCCGCCGTTGGCGCGGCGGTGAACGACAGCGCGGCTATTGCCACCAACGCGCCAAGAACCGCAACCACGCTCAATGCCACAATTATTCCTTTGGCTGACATCCTTTATCTTTCCTCCCGTGCAAATCCATCAGCGATAGATTCGCTCCGAACTACGAGACCCAGTGCAGGCGCAGGGCCATGCGCGCCGCAAAGCAGAGGGCGGCGCAGCTGGGCTACCAATTGATTCCCATGCCCGATGACCGCGCTTCGGGACTGTCCCACAGATCCGAAGCGGCGTGACTTTCCCGGTTAGTCCATAGCGGGGTCCATCAACGACGAGCTGCGCCACAAGCAAGCTTCGGACCGCTGCCTGCTTACGGGGTCACCTGGTACTCAACTTCGGCCACCTTCTGGATGCTCTCGTTGTACACGTACACCCAGTGGTGGCCGATGGCCCAACGGGGCGGCCTGCCCAGGTACACGTAGAACCACGCCGCCGGACCGGATTCACTCCGGTACACCGTCGTCGGCTCTTCCCAGTCGTAGTAGTAGGGATACCGGTCTTCGTGATGCCGTCGCACCGCGACCCTGACGGTTTCCGGCGGGTTGGGGGCGTTGCTGAAATACAGCCTGAGCCAGCGTCGCTGATCCGGGCTGCTGGCGGATACTTGGGCGACTCCATATTGCCGGTTGTCATTGTATCTATCAACCAACGACACGGTTGATGGACTGCCGAGTCCCGCGATGGTTCCCGTGGCCGCGTCCGTGTCCGTAAGTATCTTCTCGCCGTAACGGCGGGCCAGCGTGTGGCCCACTTCGCCCAGGCGGGCACTGGACGTCAGGCATTGGGAGCAGAACGCTCGCATCAGGCTGAGCCCCTGGTCAATTTCGTCATCCTCGTAGGTGGACAGCCGCTGGTGCAGGTTGCGGAAGCCGGTGGTGAACGCCGCATGCCCCATGCTGCGGTCCAGGTTAACGAACAGTCGGTCCCCCAGCGCATAGTTGCAGAGGCTTCCCTGGGATACACCGTACTGCGGGTTGTCGGCGCGCAGGTGCTCAATGGTGCGGTAGTAGGGGCAGGGCCAGGTGTTGGTGTAGAGACTGCTGTCGCCGAACTGGGTTTTCACGGAGTAGGCCCCGATGTATTGGGCGCCCCCCTCGGAAATCCAGGCTTCGTGCCGGTTGTTAGCAGTCCACCAGTAATGGCCAATTTCATGGGCCGCGACTCGCTGCCGATACCGGTCGCTGTAGGTTCCCTCCCTATCGAAACCGCCGTCAAACCAAAGCTGGATGTTGTTATTGGCCGCCGCCGCTCCCGGTATCGTGTTGCTGGAGACCAGGGACCCGACGAAATCGACGGGGAGGGCCTGGTTCATCAGCGTTTCAGCGTGCCCGGTGGCGGAGGTCACCGACTGCATCAGCTCGCTGTTCTGCCGGGAAACGCCCAACCTTACGATGGCGAAGGTCAGCGGGTTGCCGTACCGGCCGGACACGCTCGCTTCTTCGACGATTCCCTCATCGGCGATCCGGCCAACCAGGTCCGTTCCGTCGGTGTCGATGGCTTCAATAAGGTACGGGATACTGGTAACGGCGATGATCTTGGCCTCGGTGTTGTCAACGCCGCCGCCGTCGGCAAACGCGGCGTGATTGGCCAGCGCCGTCGCGTACTGCGGGTTGGGGTCAATTCGGGACGTGCCTCTCGACATTAGCGTCAGTGTCTGAATGGCCTGCAAGTCGCCGGGTGTGTGATCCTGTAGGAAAGGCATCCGGACCAGAGCGGTGACCAAAGAGGGATTGTGTTCCTGCAATTCGCTGAGCCAGGCTACGGTCAACTTTTCCGCTTCGTTCTGACCGTCTCTGACCCAGGGAAGTCCTGTTATGTCGGAAGTGATGGCGTAGCTGACGCCGCCGCCCGACCCGTCGGGTTCGCCGGCCGCTTTACTCTCTGCGTCCGCCTCCGACTGACCGGAGACGGCCAGGCGGGCCAATACCTGCCGGTTCAGCGTAGCGATCTCCTCCAGGTGTTGTTGGTGGTCGTAATGGTCGGCGCCGGCGTTGAGCGAATGAACGTGAGCGTGGGGGTCTTCCGACCGGAACGGATTGACCGAAGCCCGGGGCGGCAGCGCGTCTTCGCAGGCGTCGTCGTGTCCGTAGGGGCAGGGCGGTTCGGGGGTATCCGATTCCGAGACTTGCAGCCCTATGGGCTGGTGCGCGGCAACATCCCCGACAAGAACAAGGAACGCTCCCAGAGTAAAAACGGCGGTCAAGAGACCGATGCCAGCCAAGAATGATCCGCGGCGCAGGTTGATTGAAGTCATGCTTTATCCTTATCTCCATCAAGTGATCACGGTCCACCGTTGCTTCCCACTGCGCTGATCGCTGGGAGTCTTCCGGGCGGAGAGTCAGTTAGAAAAGGCCAGCAACAATATACACTATCAACCGCATGATAGTGGTAATAAATTGGGTATGTTAATGTGTATTATTTCGTGTGAATCCCTTTGATCCAGAGAAGTCCCACGGCTGTCGGTGGGAATTGAAGGCAACTGATGACCTGGAGCCGGTACCCGATTCGAGAAGCAACCACTGTAGACCGCAGTGGCCCGGTCCGCGTATCTCTGGAGAAGATGAATGATCGTACTTTATAATGACGGACATGCCTCTGATTACCACATACCGTGTGAAAGCGTATCTGACGAAGACGGGGCACCGGCTTCTGGATCAGCGATTGGAAGAGCAGCGGTTGTTGTATAACTGCGCCCTGGAGGAGCGGCTGACGGCTTGGCGTATGGGCCGGGTTTCTTTGGGGAAGACTCACCAGTCCCGTGAACTCACGGCTATACGCGCCGATTTCCAGGAGTACGCGGAGGTGCATCGGCGGGTGTCTGTAGGTACCCTGGATCGCTTGGATCGGGCCTATAGGCACTACAAGGAAGCGTTGGCAGAATTGGTTCGAGCGCTCTCCGGTCAGTTGGAGGGAGCTCCCCGAATGATACGGTGGGACGCTCGTGAAGGCCGTTGGCGGATGTTGTGGGGGCAGCCCAGGTTCAAGCCGCCGGAACGGTTCAGGACCTTGGAATGCCACGCTGGAACTGAGCGGTTTCTGAGTCGAGCCGAGAGTGGCCGCAAGGGGTATTTACGAATTAAGGGACTACCCAGGCTGGAATTTCGTTGGGACGGACGCTTGCCGGTGTCGTCCGATGGCACTCCGTTGCAACCTTCGTATATCACGGTAACTCGCACGCCTAAGCGTGTTACGATTTCAATGCGCTTCGCCATCGGCGAGTTGCCGGAGAGATCACCGGCACCGCCTCAGAACCCTGTTGGACTACACCCGGGTGTAGTTCAGCGAATGACCGCCGCCGGCCATACCGAACCGGTGCTTATGGAGCGGCGCGATAGGGACCGCAGTACGCTGGTGCGGTTACAGCGTAAGATGGCGCGGCAACAACGGGATTCCATGCGAAAGGGATTCGCGTCGTGGGAGCGTACCGCAACCAGCAGTTTCCGACGTCGGTGGCATCCGATAGACCCGTCCGATGCTCAGTCTCGATGCCATGGACAGGGCTACCGGAAGACCCGGCTCCAATTGGCCAAGTTTGAGCAAGCCCAGCGGGAAGCGAATATGGGACTGCTTCATGAGATATCCAGCCAGCTCGTGCGGGAGCACGACGCGATCTGCATTGAGGCGCCTGATCTCATGGATATGACGAGGTCGGCATCCGGTAATGTGGGTGCGCCGGGAGAGGGGGTGAGTCGGCAGCGACGATTTAATCGTTCAGTACTTGATCAGACATGGGGCGCGTTTACGTACATGCTGGAATATAAGGCCGAGAGAGCCGGTATTCCATTCGTGAGAGTGCCATCCCCATACATGAGCCAAACTTGTCATCGTTGCGGGATCGTTGATGCTGATTCCCGCCAAGGACGCGCTCATTTCAGATGCGTTCACTGCGGATTGGAAGTCGATGCCGAGTACAACTCAGCGCGCAACGTGCTACAGCCTGTGGACAAATGTCTAAGAGGCGTGAGTTCACACGCGACGTAGCAGCTTCTGCCTCTATACGGGACTCAGTCTACTGGAGGTTCACCAATACATACACCCCGGGGTGCCACCTCAGCTCCGGGCTCTGTCAAGGAATCAGACCGACACGCAGTTTGGTGAGAGCCAAGCACAGCACCGGCCTACCGCGTGGCCCACACCACTCGGCGGGAGTAAGCAAGACACCGTCCCAACCCCCGGTTCCAGTCCTGCGGCAGCGTAGGACATCCTCCAGAGGACATTGGCGAGAGGAACTCTAAACGCCCGGCAAACCATCGCCGGACACTACAGAGCATCATGGAAAACTACGTACCCGTATTGACCACCAAGGGCCGGCCACTGGCCCCGTGCCATCCCAGGCGGGCCAAGAGCCTTGTCAAAGCCGACAAGGCCCGCTTCCAGCACCGCTCCGGCATCCGCTACATCGTACTCTTCAAGTCCAGAATCCCGAAACTCAAGAACGCCGCCAAACTGCAACTCCGCACCGACCCCGGCCCCGAGTACACTGGCCTAGCCGTCACCCGCGACCACGCCGACGGCGCACGCTCCGTCCTAATGGTCATCGAGTTGCAGCACCGTGGTAATACTATCAAGGTCAGCATGCTTAACCGGGCCCAGCACCGCGGCAACCGTCGCTATCGACTGCAATACCGCGAACCACGCTTCGATAACCGTACCCGTCCCGACGACTGGCTGCCGCCCAGCCTGCTGTCGCGTATGCAGAACACCCTGACGTGGGTAGGCCGGCTCAGCAGGCTCCTGCCAATAACAGAGATACACGTCGAAACCGCCGTGTTTGACCCACAAGTGCTCCGCAACCCTGATATAGAGGGTGTGGAGTACCAGCAAGGGCCGTTGTACCAAACCAACCTCCGCGCCGCCGTCTTCCACCGCGATGGTAGCAAATGCAGCTACTGCGGCAAAGGCGGCAACCGCGTGAAGATGGAACTGGACCATGTAGTGCCCAAGGCCAGCGGCGGCGCCGACCGCTTCGACAACCTCGTCGTCGCCTGCCAACACTGCAACCAACGCAAGGCCAATCAGCCACTGGAACTATTCCTGAAAACCCAGCCCAAGAAGTTGGCTGCCATCAAGGCCAAGTTAGGCCAGGATTTGGCTCCCGCGACCCACCTGAACGTGATCCTGCCCCGGCTGCTGAAGGAACTACGCGCCGCCGGCTGGAAAGTCATTGAGCACAGTGCCGCCAGCACCGCCGCTGGCCGACGTATATGCGGCATTGAGAAGTCCCACCACGGCGACGCAGCCGTCACCGGCTGCCCCACCCACCTGCGCTACCTGCCAGACGAACCCATCAGGATCGAAGCCACCGGCCGGGGCGGTTATCAGCGCGTCATGCCCGACAAGCACGGCACGCCACGGGGTAAAGGCTACCGCCGCTACTGCCGCCTGCCCAAGCACATCCAGCGGCAGACGCCTACGCCGGGCCACAAGAAACGGGCCAAGCGCGTACACGGCATCGCCACTGGCGACTACGTAGCCTTCTACCACACGAACAGCGGCAAGCGTATCCACGGTCGCGGCTCCATCAGCAACGACAAAGTAGCCATCACCAAGCCGCGCTGGCGTAGCACCAAGGCCAAAAACGCCGTCGTCCTCGAACGCAACCACGGCTACTCCGTGCAGTATCCCGGACAGTATTAGACCCGCGGCACACTCTCCCACACTTTCCAAATCTACCCATTACCGGGTTCCACGCTGTAATTGTCCACAGACCCCTAGCCCAAGGTGCGGGGGGAACGGTCCCGCAGCGGCAGCCAGCACGTTTATCAACGGAGGGAGTGCCCGCCGTTGCCGCAGAAATCCGTCATACGAAGAGTATGGCGGACGCTCCAGGCAATCTTGCAAGGATTTAAGTGATTCAAGAATTGGGGACAGCACCTCTTTCGTGCCATACTGGCGAGCCAGCTCAGCCAAACGGCGCGGGATCTCGAGCAATAACCGAGCCTCGTCCAAATAAATAGCGGGGCGGCGAATATCGCCGCCCCGCTGTCCTTACGTAGCCGCAGTCCCAGTATGATGGGCTTCTACCTTTCGGCAACCCTGACAGTCCGACTCAGGTGCTCGCGTATGGTGCCACGGCAACGCACTTTCTCAGACTATTGGGCGGTGCGTCGCGCCATCACGACCGCCACCACTGCGATGACCGCAGCGACGATGGCCACGATGAGGGCGATGATGCCCATGCTGCTGGGCGCGCCGGCGGGGCCGACTGCGCCACCGGGGCCAGCGGGACCCGGAGGGCCGGGAGGCCCGGCCACGCCCTGGGGACCCTGGGCGCCGTCAGCGCCGGCGGAACCGGCGGGGCCGGTGGGACCCTGGGCGCCGTCAGCGCCGGCGGGGCCGGCGGCTCCGTCCCTACCGGCGGGGCCAGGGACGCCCGGAGGGCCCGGAGGGCCCGGAGGGCCGTCTGACACTTCAGGCATCATCATGCTGCCGGTCAAATTGGCGTCCAGCATGACGATCTCGCGGCCGCCGGACATCCACTCGTACATGTACTCGGACGTGCGGTCGCCGACCATGAAACTGACCATGTTCTCGCCGCCGGCGGGCTGCATCAGCTCCAGCGGGCCGAACTTGCCGTTCTCCATCACCATGGTGGAGCCGACCTTCTGGTCGCCGGCCATGGCAACGATCATGGTGCCCTGGCCTACCGGCAGGCCGTCGGCCATGGCGGTGCCAAAGAGGAATGCTGGCGGCAGGTTGGCGCTGGGCGCTCCGTCCTGGGCCCAAACCAGGCCCAGGGGCAACGCCAGCAGCAGGGCGATGAGCCCCGCAGCCGCCAATGCTCCTATTCTCTTCATATCATTTGCTCCTGCTTTTGGGTGTTCCTCATCCGCCGTCGGCTATGGCTTAGGCGGATGAGGGCCTTTTCTCGCTGTTGGCTGCTATTGCCTTTTGATTAGGTGGGCCGGCGTAGAGGCAGGTCTGAGACCCGCCCCTACGGGGCGTTTACCAGATTTCCAGGTTCCAGCAGTCGTCGGCGGCGCAGGTGAAGTTGACCAGGCGGTTGTTCCAGTTCACACCTTCCTGGCTCTCGCCGACCAGAATCCAGTAGGGCTGGCCGGAGTTGAGCTCGTTCAACGTGTTGAGGTCGGCGAACTCAGGACGCGGGTCGTAGAAGGTCCACTCCTTGCTGGTGTTGTTGAAGTGGAAGATGGCTTCCAGGTTGTCGCCCAGGTCGGAAACGGCGTCAGGCAGTGCGGTAGCAGTGCCGGCCACCGAGTCGTCCAGCACCGTCAACTCGCCTATCGTAACCGTCTCGTCAACCTTCAACTGTACGGTGTACAGCGCCGGGTCCAGTGCGGGCACGATGACTTCCAGTCCTTCAATTTCGCCGTCACGCCCGGTTACGGTTCCGTCCGGCACGTTCACCCGAACGCTGCCAATTTTCACCTCGATGTCAGACTCGAACAGCGAGAATCCGGTGGCAGACAGGGTGACCGTGTCTCCGGGCCCGGCCGACGTCGGGGAAACAGTCAGGGTAGCGGCCGGCACGCTGAAGGAAGCGACCTCAACGATCTCACTGCCTTCGCCGTAGGTAGCCTTCACCTGAACGGTGGATGGGATGGTGACATCGCCATCAACCCGGTAGGTTACGGACCAGCGGCCGCTGGCGTCGGGGTCGGCATCCTCGTCGTCGAGGCCGTTGCCGATGTCGATCTTCACCTCCTCGATGTTGCCACCCTCATCATTCTCCACCGGCCAGTTGGTACCGGAGATGGTGATGTAGTCGCGGGGGCCGGCCACGTCAGGGCTAACCATGAGGGTCGGTTCCTTGATAACGATGGTGGCAGAGCCGGTGAAGCCTTCGTCGTCCTTCACTTCGATGGTGTGGGTGCCCGGGGTGAGGGCCGGGTTGGTACTGCCATCGGACCATATGGCCACGGTGGCAGCGAACTGTCCGGCGGAGGATACCTCAACGTCGATACAGTCCGTGCCGGACACATCGTCGTCACTGATCAGCACCAACTCGGCGCCGCTGATGGTGGCAGATTCCAAGCATCCGGCGCCGTCGCCGAAGCCGCTGCCGCGGATGGTGATGCTCTCGTTGGCCGACACTTCTTCCTTGCTCAGCGTGAGCGAGGACGGAGCGATGGTGATCTTGGTATTTTCACTGGTGTCGCCCCACTTGGCGTCCACCCGAACGATGCCCTTGAGCCCGCCGGGAACCACGAAGGTAGCAGTCGCCGAGTGGTCCCTGCCGATACCATCACCGGTAGCGCCGATGGACCGACCGTTGAACATGGTCTGGCCCGCCAGCTTGAAGGCGGAGGAGTCGAAACTAGCGTTAACCGTCGGGAAGTCCTGTGCGAACACATTGACGGTGTCGCCGGCGGAAACGGTGCTGGGAACCACGCGGATGGAGGGTTCCAGCTCGAACTGCTCGATGTCGTCGAAGGACGCTCGCCCTTCGCCGTCCACCATGACGATGTAGTTTCCGTCGCCGGCCATGAAGGTGGGCACGGTTACCTCAAATGTCACCGCAGCCTTGTCGTCACCGCCAACTTCGGCGTCGCCGACGAGGATGCCGTTGGCAATGACGTCCTGAGCCTTTGCCAGGTCGGTATCACCGGCAGGCATGCGGTTGAGGACGTACACGCCGGCCGAGGTGCCGTTGTTGAAGCCGGAGCCGGTAACGGTCAGCTCGTAGCCGCGGGAATTGTCCTCGTCGGAGAGCGAAATCTTGGCCTTGACGATCAGGTCGTCCACCGTGTTGCCCTCAGGGGCGTCCGGGACACTGTCGTCGGCGTCGAGCACCGCATAGCTGGCCTTGAAGCCATCGGCATAATCGTTTTTGCTGTCGTGGGCTTCGGTGGGATTCTTGATGCCAGCGGCCTTGGTGAAGGTCAAAGTTACCTTCTGACCGGCCTCGGGGCCGTTGTAGGGGGTGTCGTCGGCATCGTTCATGTCGGGGATGAATACCCTGATGTCCCAGTCATCGTCGCCGCCGAAGTGATTGTCGTCGTTGACTTCGATGGGGTCTGTGATATAGACCCGGCCGCCGCCGTTCTGGTCAGCGTCCGGATCGGTGCCGTCGGCGTTCTTCACCGTGAAGTACACGTTGTCCTTATCGATGGAATCAGGCACCTGGTAGTCGTCCTCCAGGTACAGTACCACGGAACTGCCGGCCGTCGCGTTGTGAGGGAAACTGTCGATGACAACTTTCACCTCAGTCCCTGCGCCGGCGCTGGTGGACGAGCTGGTAATAGCTCCGGCCACAGGTTCGGTGGGGTCAATCGTCGCGGCATTCGTCGTCGCCGAGGCTTCGTTGGACCAGGCCGTTTCGCCGCCGGCACTCACGCCGCGCACCCGGTAGGTGTACCTGGTGTTGGCGTCAAGACCGGTGTCCTGGTAGGTCGTGGCGTTGACGGCGATGGCGTTCGACACAGTGGTGTAGCCGCCGCCGAATGGGCCGCCGCCACTGCGCTGTAGCTCGTAGGTGGTATGGCCCAGGCCGGCGTTCCACGTCAGCGTGATCTGGGAATCGCTGTCGGCAGTGGCCTGCAGGCCACCCGGCCCAACGACCGGGGCTTGCGCCTGGGCAGCGCCCGGCGTCCAGACCGTGGCCGCCACAACCGCCAGCATCGCGACAGCGGCTATCGCTGCCATCAGCGACACCGGCCAGATGCGCTTTCTGGTTTTGTTACTCATTTGACTGAATCTCCTTTGAGATTGTCGGTTGGCGTCGCCAGAGCGTTGCTTGCGTCAAACGCTCCGGCAACATTGTTGGCTGTCCGGTTCGCAGCGACGAGCTACGGCTGGTAGTTCACCGAACCGGATACCCAGTCGGTCCACTCGTCCGCGCCATCGCCGGCAACCACGAAGACGTGGTAGGAGCCAGCCGGCCGGGTCGCCATATTGACCGTGTGGGGACTGCCGGAGACGCCGGCGTCGTACACTGCGTTGGGAATGTCCCAGACGCCGTTATCCTGGCGAATCAGCGCAACCGTGAAGGTGGCGGCGTTTTCTCCGCCCTCCCAGGTGATGGTTACCACGGCTCCCACGTTACTTCCCTGCACGTTGGTCGGCGCGGTAAGCGCAGCCGCTTCCACCGTGACCATGATGGCCTGCGAGGCCATCTCGCCGTGCATGTCGGTGGCGGTAACGGTGATGGTGGCCGAACCGACCGAGACGCCGGAGATGGTCACCATGGCGCCGCTAACCTCGACGCCAGCAACAGCGGTGTTGCTGGACATTGCCATGTAAGTCAGCATGTCGCCCATGTCGGCGTCGCGGAAGCTTCCGGAGACGTCAACCGTCTGGCTTTCGCCAACCGCTACCGTCTGGGCGGCAATACTGCCGACCGCCATGGGAGCCGTGTTGGTGTCGCAGTTGGACAGCAGCGCCGTTATTTCGGCGTCCTCGACCTCGCACAGGTTGTGTCCGGCGCCGGTGTTGGGCGCAGCCGTGCTCAGCGGCACGTCGTTCTGACCGAGCCAGCTCACGCCATAGTCCCGCACGGCGTGCGCAGTGTACTGCGAGGCCACGCCTTCGGCCAACACCACGATGTGGTAGGTCCAGCCGTTGTTCAGGTTGTCGAACGTGACTGTGTACAGGCCGGTGTCAGCGTTAAACATGGAGTCGAGGGCAGTGACGCTTTCCACAATGTTGCGATTGTGGGCGTCGATCAGCAGGACGGTGTGACCGACGGAGTTGAGCGCCGGCTCGAAGGTCAGTACGCCTTGCCTAGCGACCTCGCTGTCGATCGTGAACTCCAGTCCCGTCGGACCAGGCCGCGGCGAAGGCACACAGTCGATCTTCTCCGTGGTCTCCAGGTACTTCCCGGTGGATTCGTACACCTGCACGTAGAATTCGTGATCTACGCCGAGCTCCACGGGGCAGGGGTTGAAGAACCGGAAGGCCCCCTGATTGTAGTCTTTGATGTAATCCCCGTTCGCATCCATTGCGCTGGCCGCGCCGACCAGGTACGAATTGCCGATCGACTGGCCCTCAACGATGTCGGGGGTCTTGATGGAGTACTGGTCATAGGCCAGGGCTTTCGCCGCGGACAGCGCCACCCGGTTGTTCAGCGCCAGGCGGCCCTGGCTGTCCAGGCCCACCACGTCGGCGCCCCGCTCCGCGAGCTCTTCGTCCAAGTCGGTGCCGAAGGGCTGCATGTCCTTGTCCAGGAACCGGATGTAGGCCGGGCTTGCTTCCTTGGAAGTGACGGTCAGCTGTACGTTGGGCTGGCCCACGAGCACCTCGATGGTGCGCTGTCCCTCTTCCACGTCGGCGTTCTTTTGCTGACGGGTCAGATCGTCATCGGTTTTGACGCGACGCGGCGACCCGTTGGGCATGTCCCGCAACGTCTCCATGTTGCTCACGCCCAGGGTGTAAGCAGTGTGGATGACCGGCTCGTCACGGCTGAGCAAGCCCGTCTCGTTGTGGTGACCGTTGACCATGTGCTCGTTGCCATTGGTGACATCGAGAATGAAGCCGTCGGTTACGACGTCGAATTCCCAGTCGCCGTAGCTGGCTACCGTGAAGAGGTCGGAGCGGGTGTCGTCGGGTCCGGGCGTGACCGAAGCCGGCTGTTCTTTACAGAGGATGTAGCCCTTGGCCACCTCGTCCAGGTCGTCGTCTTCGACCGTGATGGTGACAATGGCGCCCTCCGTCCCGCAGGCGCCCTCGATTTCAAAGGCGCGGGAATCGTCGTCGTCCTCCTTCTTGATGGTCAGCGAGCCTTCCAGGTCGTCTTCCTGGTTGAACCCTGCGCCCAGCAGTCCGTTGGAGTCCGTGACGGTAATGCCGCCTGTTTCAGGTACCCGGGCGGTGATGGTGACGGTGACGTCATCATTGGAGCCGCCCACCATGACGCTGAATTTGGCGGTGTATTCTCCCAAATCCTCAACCACGTAGATGGTGGGGTTTGCCGGGTCTCGCATTGGAACGGCGGTAAGGGTGTACCCTTCCGACACCCGCACCGACAAGGTGATCGACACGCTGGCGTCAGATTCGTCGGTGGCGGTGACGGTGATTGTCGCTTGGCCCCGGACCGTGCCGGTGCTGATGACCATCATACCGCTGTCCGCGTCAATGCTGACAGTGGCGACGCCGGTGTCGTTAGACACTGCGGCGTAGGTCAGTACGTCGTCCTCATCCGGGTCGCTGAACGCCACCGAGGCGTCAATGGGGTCCGACTGACTGGGGATGCGCAGCGACACGTCGGACAACCGGGTGCCCGTCAGGACCGGCGGTTGGTTAGGGTCGTGCTCGTGCTCCGAGTTGTGGTCGAGGCCGGCGCCCTCGTGGTCGGTAATGCACTGCGCCTGGGCCAATGCGTCTGCCTCATCGCAGCCGTGCGCCTGGGCCGGTTGCGTGGGCACCACGTACAGGGCCACCGCGGCCGCCAGCAACCCAAACACCGCCAGCGACACCACAGCCACCGGCCAGATGCGCTTTCTGGTTTTGTAAGTCATTTGCGGTAATCTCCTTTGAGATTGTCTTCTTATTACCTGGGCTCCGGGTCGAGCCGACCCAGAGCTCCAGGCTTGCCATATGGATGGCAGTGTCTATTCGGCCGTGATCTTCACGAACTCTGAGAGCTCAAAGCCGTCAGCATCGAAAGCCGCGACGAAGATGAGGTACTCAACACCTTGCGTCAGATCATTGATCTGAGCGATTTGAGTGGTCGTCATGGCAGGGTTGTTGATGGGCTCGGTCTCATAGTCGGAAGAGTCGGCGAGGTTGATGGCCAGGATGGTGTATCCGGCGGCGCCGTCCACCGAAGTCCAGGTAACGGTCACCAGGCCGCTGCCCACCGGGTTGGTGCTCACTATGCTCGGCGCCATCAGCGCCATCTCCGTCGTCGCCGTGTCGGCGGCGGACCAACTGCTGCGGCCGAAGCTGTTCACCGCGCTCACCCGGTAGGTGTACGCGGTATCGGGCATCAGGCCCTCGTCCGAGTACATCGTCATGGTGTCGTCGGTGATGACGTAGCGCTTCGCGAAGAGGGCTTCCACCGCCGCCTTGGCATCGTCAGAGAGCTCGTGCGCGCTGTCGGTGACGTTGCTGGGCTCCGTGTTCAGGAAGTGACCGCAGTACATCATCTCGTCTGCACTCTTTTCCTCGCCCTCGGCGGCAGGAGTCTCGTCACTGCCGGCTGCGGCCAGCATTCCCTTGCAGTTCAGCGTCTCCCACCATTCCATGGCATTGGAGAAAGCGAAACTGCGGTTTGCGCCGTCTGTGCCGGAGTAGCCGTCGGACGGGATGTCGCCCATCATGTCGCCGTCATAGCGGCGCTCGATGATGTAATGGGTGATCGCGCTGCTGCCAGCGTTGGCAGGGGCATCCCAGGACAGGTCAATCTGAGTGTCGCTCACTGCGGTCGCAGACAGACTCACGGGCGCGTCGGGCGCGGCGTTGGCCGCTTCCACCGTGACCATGATGGTCCGCGTGGCGTCCGTTCCGCCCATGCCGTCGGAGGCGGTCACCGTGACGGTGGCCGTACCTTCCGCGACGCCGGTGATGGTCAGCATGTTGCTGCCGTCAGGAATGGCGGCCGTGGCGACCATCTCGTCGCTGGACCCCGCACTGTAGGTCAGGTCGTCGCCGTCAGCGTCGCTGAAGTAGCCGGAAACGTCCATCGCGTCGGACGACATGCCCACCATCACCGTTACCGGGTCAATCGTCATGTCGTTCGCCACGGGGTCGGTGTTGACCATGCCGCCAGGCCCGGCAGTGTCCGACATCGACGGAGCGCTCGATCCCACCGAACTGATCGCCGTCACCCGGTACATCCTTTTGTTGTCGCCGGTCAATGTGGTCAATCCGGTGTGGGTGTACATCGTGACGCGAGACATGGTATTCGCGACCACCGTGGTCCAGGTGGTCCCGCCGTTTACCGAGACTTCAATCTTGTAGCCGGTAACCGGCGCGCCATCCGCGTCGCCGGGCGAGACCCAGTACAGGTCCACCGACGTTCCCCGGTCCAGCGCCACCAAGCCGGTGGGGAGGCCCAGGGCTGAGGCCGCCGCGGTTTTGGTGTTCGCGGTAGCACTCGCGTCTCCCGTTCGGCCCGCGTTGATTGTCGAGACGCGGTAGTAATACTGGGTATTGGCCGGCAGGTTTTTGTCCGCATATGTACACGGGGTCGCCGCAACACAATCGACGGTGATATCGTCTGTCAAGCCGGTGTTCGCCACGATCGTCGTCCAGGAAGTGCCGTTCGGCGACCGCTCGATCTTGTAGCCGGTAATGGGAGAGCCGCCGGTGGTGTCCGTCGGCGCGACCCACGCCAGGGTAATCGTGTTCGCCGTAGGCGGAGTGGTGGTAAATTCCAGGCCCGTCGGCTTGCCGGGCTTGTCCGTCGTTCCGGCGGTGCCGGATACCACATTGGTCACCTGGTGCAGAACACTGCCCGTTATGGCGATGACCCGGTAGTATCGCTTCTCTCCGATTTTCAGACCCGTGTCCTCGTAGATAAACCTTTGCGAGGTCGCATCGAAGGTAGTAGTAACTGTGCCGGTGCCAGTATCTGTACCGGTTGCCGCTTTCCATATGCGGCCGTCCGTCGAGTAATCGACGCGGTAGGCGGTGCTGGTATCAGCGGAAGAACCGGTCGCCGCCCGCCAGCTCACCTTGATCTTCAATGGGGTGTCCGACCTCGCCCGCAAACTTTGCGCCGGGCCATGAGTTGCGGGGTCCGGTGGGCCGACGATCAGCGCGGACGTTGGGAGCCCATCTCCAGCTTCGGCACTCATAGGTGTGACCCGATAGTGCCACGGGAGTTCAGCCGAGCTGAACGCGCCTCCGACAAAGTGAGAGGTGCGAATCCCCGTGGTAGGTATCACTGTCCAATCAGGAGTGCCTGAAGTCGAGTCTACTGAGCGTTCGAGTTTGTATCCGGAGACGGGGTCGCCGCCGGGGTCACCGGGCGCGAGCCAGTGCAGCGTGACCGCACTATTGGTCCCCTGCGCAGTCAACCCAGTGGGACTAGCGGGCGCCGTGGTGCTCTCCCCGGTCGTGGCATCTTCCGAATCGGATGGCATGCCGGTTCCGACTTTGTTGATTGCGCTAACCCGGTAGTGGTACTGGGTACTGGATCTCAGGCCCATGTCCTGGTAAGTGAGAGCGGTCGTGCCGGTGTCCGCCTTGGCCGTCATCCAGGTATCGTCGCCGTCCTTCAGCCGCTCGATCTTGTAGCCGGTAATGGGAGAGCCACCGTCATCTGACGGCGCGACCCACGTCACGGCAATCCCGCTAACATCACTAGGGGTGCCGCCAGCGAGAGACAGGCCCGTCGGCTTGCCGGGCGCCGTTGCGGCGTCGGTAGTGGCGCTGGCCGTTTCCGAGGGCTCGCCCTCTCCTTTTTTGGTTCCGTAAACCGCGAAGACCCGATAGTACATCGTGTCACCGGGATCTAATCCGGTATGGTCATAAAAGGTGTCCTGTAAACCCGCTGAAGCGGGCACCAGTTCCATCCATACCGTTCCGTCCTTCGACTTATCGATGCGGTAGGCGGTTACGGCTTCGGGCGAAGTAGCGGGGGCCATCCACTGCAACTCGATCACGTTCCGCCCGTCCGGTGTCGCCATGAGGCTCTGCGGCGGCCCAAGCATCTCTTGCGCATCTTGCGCCTGTGCCCCAGTGGGCGTTTGGGCCGCAAACATGGCCAGCGCGCCGATGACGGCGAAAACCGCCATCAGGGGCGCTGCCCAAATCAGCTTTCTTGTTTTTCTACTCATTTGACAAAATCTCCCTTTCGAGATTGTCCTTTGGAATCTGAGTCTCTCGTTGCGCCCTCGGCCCGTTGGTTTCCGGGGCCTGGTTTCTACCCGTCATTCCGGCTTTCGCCGGAATCCAGGGGAGTTTATTGATCGCCCGGCAGCGGGCGGGGGGCGACTTTAGACAGGTATGAGCGTCGGCACCTCCTGTTGATGAGTCGGACTTGCCTGCGCATTCTAACTGACCAAACATTACCGAAACATTACGGGAGCGCAACCAACTTGGCCAATTTTTCAAAAGGAAGCCAGCACCAGACCGGCCCGGCTCAGCGCCCTGTCATTGCGACCGCAGTGTGGCAATCCCGTCGCCCACCCCCTTTGTCATTGCGACCCCGTACTTGATACGGGGGCAGCAATCTCGTCGCCGAACCCGTCATGCCCCCTTTGTCATTGCGACCGCAGTGTGGCAACCCCGTCGCCGAACCAAACCACCCGACCCGGAACGCTGCCCTACCGGTTTGACTCAACACTAGTGTTCGTGATAGCCGATACCACTGTGGCCGACGTAATGATGGCACTGGCCGTCTGCCTCGTTGATGCTCCAATTGTGCCAGTGATTATCGCCATCATGCTCATGCTGATAATCACTTGGGCAGGAGTTGCCAGACCCGGATGGCGCCGGTTCCTGAGCAGGCGCCGGTGTGGGCGTTGGGGTTGGCGTAGGCGTGGGTGTAGGGGTAGGAGTTGGTGTGGGCGTTGGGGTTGGCGTCGGCGTGGGCGTCGGGGTAGGAGTTGGTGTGGGCGTGGGCGTGGGCGTAGGTGTCGGCGCAGGCGTCGTATCAGACACCGCAACCCGCACCGAGGACACCAGGGCCCCGGCGTACTTCGCGTCCCCGCTGGTCACCCGGTGACCAATCCCCACACGTTCGTCATTCGTGTCGTCATCGGCTACCCCGCGCACCGTGAATGTCTTCGCCTGGCTCCACTGCGACGGCGTGAAAACGTGAGACGCCGGGTGCGCGGTCGCCGCGCCAACGTCGTCGCTGACTGCCGCGACGGTGACGTCCGCCGTGGGTCGGCTGTTCAGGACCACAGTGTAGGTTGCGGAACCTCCCTCGGATACGGCCAGCGGCCGGGGCGCGGTCACCGTTATGCCCGCGGTGTCGTTGTCGGAGATGGTCACCAGGGCCGTGTCCTTACCGTCGCCGGACTTCACCCAGCCCGCACCGGCAGCGGCGATGACGACCGTGAAGGTCTCGTCGTCCTCGTCCACGTAGTCGATCACCGTGGGGATGACGACCGACCGGGTGACACGACCCCCGGGCACGGTCACCGGGGTGGCAATGCTGCCCACGTCGTCCGCTTCGGCGGTGGCGTCGCCATCGTACCCGGGCGTCACGGTGAACGCTACGCCGCCGGCCGGAGCCGCCTCGCTCAGCCTTATGATCAAGAGCGCGCTGCGGCCTTCAGTCACCAGGGCGAACGGACTTACGGAGTACGTGGCTGGATCGTTAGGCTCCGGGGTTGGGGTTGGGGTAGGCGTAGGCGTAGGGGTCGGTGTTGGCGTGGGCGTGGGCGTGGGCCTGGACTGGCCATTGCCCGAACCTTGCTCGCCCGGCGACGTGGTATCAGACACCGCTACGAGCACCGAGGACACCGGGGTCGCGGCGTACTTCGCGTCCGCACTGGTCACCCGGTGGCCGATGCCCATGCGTTCGTCATTGGTGTCGTCATCGGAGACGCCATACACCGTGAAGGTCTTCGCCTGGTCCCACTGCGACGGCGTGAAAACGTGGGACGCCGGGTCCACGGTCGCCGCACCGGTATCGTCGCTGACTGCCGTGATGGTGACGTCCGCGGTGGGCCGGCTGTTCAGGACCACGGTGTAAGTCGCGGAACCTCCCTCGGATACGGCCAGCGGCCGGGCCGCGGTCACCGTTATGCCCGCGGTGTCGTTGTCGGAGATGGTCACCAGGGCCGTGTCCCTACCGTCGCCGGACTTCACCCAACCGGCGGTGGTGGCGGCGATGACGACCGTGAAGGTTTCGCCATCCTCGTCCACGTCGTCGCTCACCGTGGGGATGGCGATAACCAGGGTGGAATAGCCCCCGGACACGGTCACCAGGGTGGTGATGCTGCCCACATCATCCGCCTCGGCGGTGGCGTCGCCATCATAGCCCGGCGTTACGGTGAACGCGACGCCGCCGGCCGGAGCTGCCTCGCTCAGCGTTAGGATCAAGAGCGCGCTGCGGCCCTCGTTCACCGTGGCGGCCGGGCTTACGGAGTACGTGGATGGATCGTTAGGCTCCGGGGTGGGGGTCTCAGGTCCGGCGCCGCCCTGATTGGCCGGTGCCCCGGTCCCGGTCGCAGGTGTTTGCCGCGTCCGCTCCCGGTCTTTGCGGAAGGAAAGCTGCGTTACGCGGGGATTGTCCTGGATGCGCACGATGCAAGTTTCATGGGGCGCCGCCGGGACGTAGCCCTGCCCGTACCTGGCATCGGCGAGGTAAGCCCGGCCGTGCTTGTTGCCGTTGCTGTCCCGGTCGATAATCACGTACCAGCCGTCATGCCAGCCGGTGGTTTCCGGCCAGGTCTGTGGACAGGCCGGGAGGCGTCTCCCACTGGCGGCATCACTGCCCCCGGCCAACCCTGACACGGCCAGCGCCAACACTCCCACGATCAGCAACCCCAAAATGTGGCGGCCATTCATGATTCATCGCCTCCGAACAGGAGAGTATGAAAACCAATTCCGAGGCCGGAATTTACACAGGGCTGATATGTCGTGCCCCAAGAACGGGAAGCGGGTTTGAGCCGTTTTCGAGATTTCCATTTCTCGGATAGCGACGGCTTCACATGCAACGCTGGAATGATTGTGGCATGATTAGCGCGATGATAGAACGATTATGCGGAGATTGTCATGACGGCGGGAAAGGCATACGCGGGACAGCGCGGCATCCTGCTGGATCAGGTGGTGCCCGAAATCGCCAGCGGGCTGAACGACCGCCGACCCAAGCTCCGGAATCTGCTGGGCGACCGTTGTAAAAATGGTTGATTTTAGTTACAAACTATCGTCAGCCATTCCTGAAAACCCGCCAGAGGCGGGCCGCCGCCCCAACAGTGCAAGGCGACTCCGCCCGGGAACACCAATCTGATCTCCTATCGTTTCCAGAATGACGATACCTCCTTTTCTGCACCCCGGGGAATCCGCCGATCCCTTCGCGGACGACACTAACCCATTCACCCTAGGGCAGTTGGGCACCGCGATCCTGGACGAGGCGGTCCTCCGCGCCCTGGAGGAGTCCCGCCCCAGCGGATATATCTCATCCATCCTTCTCTCCCAACTCATCGGGTGGGATACCGAGGGGATGCCGTCCCCCAACGGCGACGGCTATGGCCGGGTAGCCGTGCTGGGGCTTCTCTACCGGCTCTATCTGGAAGGTCGCGTGGAACCCGCCCACCCCCCTAACAGGAGAGGACATTGGGGCGGGTGGAGAATCACCGACGAGGAATACGCCCGGCGGCAGGGGGCGGATGCCGTAGAGCTAAAGGTCCCCGAAACCATTGAACCTCCCGCCTCCATGCTCAGCGGGTGGGTCACTCTGGGCGATTATCCACTCCCCCCCAAATCGGGGCTGATGCCAACAGTGCCGTCGACAATACGCTTTTCCGATGATACGGAATACGTGCCGGCGCGCTGGAACGACGTCCTCCCGCTGGTAGTCGAGTGGCTGAACCGCAGCAACCTGCTCGTTCCCGGTCGAAATGTGCCAGTGCGGATGAGTAGAGGCAAAGGCTACCTGATCAATACGGAGCCTCTCCACTCCGATGGTCGGCCGATGGTAGCACGCATTCAAGCCGGGGGACCCGACCGGTTGTGGGTACACACCAAATCGCCTTCCGCCCCGGCACACTACGGCATTTACCAGTCCAAGAGGTTGATGCAGTACTGCGGCCAGAGCCTCGAGAACGTGCAACTCTGGCTGGGAGAACCAAGCGCGGAGAACGACCAGACCGATAGGGAGCCTCCCGTTTCCACACACCTGGAGCCTGACGCTGTCGCGGAAGAAGCATCAGGCCAGAATTAGAGGTGAAGACGTCGTATGGAACGAACGCACGGCCGGTTCGTTCGCGGTTGCAACGATGAGCGCCGGAGCTGCATCGCGCCAATGAGATCAGCTTCGAGGATGGCTTGCTGTGGACCTGGGTGGTGCGTCCGGCCAGATCGCTCGACTCGCGGTTGACCAGGTTGCGGTCCCGCTTGGCTCTGGGATCGAAGCTGGACACGCCCTTGGTTCGCCGCCATGACCTGCACGATGTGAGCAGGCTCTCCGCCGCTTTCATCATCTGCAACCTCGATTAACATCTTCCCGAGCGAATTGTACATGCTATGGCGATCAATTTCCTGGATGAACCCGGTACCGATGTTGGATATTACAACTGTACAACATGACATCTGTTGACGAATACGCCCTCGTAAAGCTGCAATACCGGCAATGGATTCTGTATCGGCAGGATAACGACGATGCTTCTGACTCGCCCAGGATTCCGGTAATGCTATAACCGACTGGTTTGTACGGCGCGTGATGATTGGTTTTATTTCCGGGAGGAGCGGTGGGGATAAAGGGGCCCTGCCGCTCCTCCACCCCCCACCACTGTAGTGGTAGGGGGTAGAGGAACGCTGTAAACACGATTGGCTATTCAGTTTTGAGTATAAAATCTCCATCATCCGGGCAGGCTAACCGGGATGCCGGGCAGACAAACCGGGGCAAACGGCAGGCAAACCGGGGAAAATGGCAGGCAAACCGGGGAAAATGGGCAGACAAACCGGGATGATAAGGCAGGCAAACCCGGCTGCAGCGGCAGACAAACCCGGCTCAGGGTGTGCAACTGTTCGCTAGAATCTGTTGTTATCCGATAATTCACGATGCTATCTGATGATTGGAGGAGTCGGCCGCCGTGCCCCAGATTGGTGACGCCGCCTTGGCGACGGCAATCTGGCAACGTCGTTATAGTGACAGTCATGAAGAGGTCCCACCGCATCGCGCTCAAGCCCACGCCCGAGCAGGAAGCGCTGTTCAATCAGCACGCAGGCTACGCCCGGTACGCCTACAACTGGGCATTGGGTGAGTTCAAGGCCGGACTGGATGTGGGCGAGTGGCTGAGCGAGCGCACCCTGCGGCCACGCTGGAACAAGATCAAGGGCATGATCGCGTCTTGGGGAGCGGTACTGTCGCAGAACGCGGCCAAGTACGCCATCATCAACTTCGGCCGGGCTGCCGAGGCTTGGGGTGAGTATCACCGCAAAGTGAAGGCGGGCCAATTAGCGGGCCGCCGTGTGGGATTCCCCAGGTTCAAGCGGCGCAAGCACGAGCAGGGTTTTCGGGCCGACGACGGGCCCGACACGGTGCGGGTGGACGGCAAGGTGGTCATCCTGCCCAAGATCGGCAGAGTGGCTATGGTGGAGCACCTGCGCTTTGCTGGCAGCATCCGCGAGGTGACCATCAACCGTACGGCGGGGACCTGGTTTGCCGCCTTCTGCATTGAGGACGGCCTGGAGCCTCCGCCGGTAAAGGACGGGCCAACCACCGGGGTGGACGTGGGCCTGGGTACGATGGCTACCTGCTCCGACGGAACCACGGTGGATAATCCAAAGGCGCTGGTCAGTGAGTTGGAGAAACTGCGACGGGTGGACCAGGCCATCGCCCGTAGCCGGAATGTCCACGGCAAGAGCAATCATTCCAACCGCCGGGAAGAGTTGTACGCCAAGCGGCGCCGGCTTCACGCTCGGGTGGTCAATGTCAGGGATGACAATCATCACAAGGCGACGACGGCGATAGCCAAGTCGGCGGGCCGCGTGGTGGTGGAAACCCTGAACGTGGCGGGGATGATCCGTAACCGCAGGCTGGCACGAGCCATCGCCGACGCGGGTATGTCGTCCTTTCTCGCGAAGCTGGAGTACAAGTGCCTCTGGTATGGAGCAGAGTACGTGAAGGCGGACCGGTGGTTTGCTTCGTCTAAGTTGTGTTCCCACTGCGGCTGGAAGAACGAAGACCTGTCCCTCTCCGACCGGGAGTGGTGTTGTGATGGCTGCGGAGTACTGAACGACCGCGACGCCAACGCGGCAGAGAATTTGGCGAAGTGGCCGGGTTTGAGCTTCCCGGTGTCAGGACGTGGAGACCGTGTAAGACCGGCTATGCCGGCGGCGGTCGTTGAAGCGTCAACGGATCAGCCCCTGTTCTAACTGTGCCTGTGAGGCGAGCTAGTTAGGTTGTAGTAGATCCCGAATAGCAGCAGGCTAACCGGGGAAAATGGGCAGACAAACCCGGCTCTCCGGGCAGGCTAACGACGATGTGGCAAATCCGCTCCGTCGTTAGTCTGCCGGCATCGGCATTCTCAGTAGGAAATTCCCCGATTTCGTGCCTATGCTCTCCGCAGGGTGGGCAGGCTAACGACGGTCGCCGCTCTCTTCCGCTATCAGCAGGATTGTTCAAGTAGGGAGGTGCCCTACGAATTCCGTCATTAGCATGTTGGTGTTCCATCTGGTTGCGTGACGATATTCGCATTCCCGCTTTCGCTGGTTGGTTCGTGGTGCTGCTGTTGGGATGGGGCCGTCCAACGCAGTTTGTGGCCCGGGTTCCGTGCCACTAGTGAGCACTTTCTCATGGGAGCGGACACCCTTGGGTTGGTGTCGGTGGTCATCACGCCGGCGCCCCTGCGTGTGGTCTTCACGCGAGCCGTCACGGTTCCGTGTATGCTCTCCACCCTGACGGTGTCGCCGGTGCCGATCAGTTGAGGTCCGTGGCGTTGGCGGCGGTCAGAGTGACCGGGGGCGGGGTTTCCGCGGCGGAGATGCTTGGGAAGTTTCTGCTGCTCCCGGAAGGGCCGGCCGATGGGCGTCCCGTGCTTATCGATGTTGGCCTTCTGTTTCGACTTGCCGTTGCTGGGGCGTAATTCCAGCACTTTGCTGGGCAGGCTTTTGATGCTGGTGAAGTCGCGGCCCTGTAGGGCGTCGTCGTAGCAGTGCGTCTTGGCGACGCCTAGCTGGTGGCGAGCCCATGACACTGACGCGGCGTCGGCGTAGCTGACGGGTATTCCTAGAGTCAGCAGGTCGCGCACGATGGCCGGCAGAGCGGCGTTGACGTGGGCGGCCTGAGCCAGGTCCGAGCGTTGCAGCCTTTCGAGGATGCGTTTCAGCAAATCAGGCTGGTCCTTGAGAAACTGTTCGATGGGCTGGTTGGCTTTGGCGACGTTGCAGTCGCGGCAGCAGGCCACGAGGTTGTCCACGCGGTCGGAACCGACGGCACGTGGTCGCACGTGGTCCAGTTCCAGCTTGACGTTGCTGCGGCGGCAGTAGACGCAGCGGCCATGGTCTCGTTCCAGTACGTAGGCTCTCACCTGCCAGCCGAAGAGGGTGCCGCGTTGGTACTTGAATCCCTTGATGTCGGGGTTCTGCATGAGTTGCGGGTCGAACTTGTTGCGCTCGATGCTGATGCTGGCGACGGGGTACATCTTCAGCATGGTTTTGACGACCCGCATGGTGTCCACGCGCAGGCTGTCCACTGACGGCGGCAGCGTGCCTGGCTTGCGCTTCCGATTATTGAACCTCGGTGCCCGGTAGCGCTTGCGGGAACGTCGACTGCGGCGGTGGCTGCTGCGCTTGCTCAGGTTGGCCTTGATGATGCCGGACCGGTGCTTGATCTCCACGGCGGCCAGCACGGTGCGCTGTTCTTCCTCGTCGTCGTTGGTAACGGCCATGCCGGTGGTGATGGACCCGGGGTCGATACGTAGCCCGGGGTCCTGAACTTCGGACTGGGCGCGGGTGCGGTCCAGCAGGCGGATGCCGAAGATGCCGCGGATATGGTGCGGCACGGCGCGTCCGTTGCGGAGTAGTTTTCTGGCCCGTGCCGGATGACAGGGCATGAGTGGGAAACCGTCTGATGAATAGACGGGGGTAGGCTGGTAGTTGGTGTAGTGCATCGGTGATGGTTGAGCCGTAAGGCTCGTCTCCTGTGGGTGCGACGCATCCTTGCCAATGTCTGCGGCAGGCGTGTCCGCCAGTGGCGGACGGGCTTTCGGTGCTCTGCTTTCGCATTGCTCATCCTTGGGCCTTGCAGGGTCAAATCCGCGTTGGGATCGGGACTGGACGAACATCCCGGAGTGCGTTGCTGACCTGCCGGCGACGTAGCCCCGTATAGAGGCTGAGGCTGATAGGACTGTCTGGGTAAGGAGATTACGGTATTCGTCACTTGTGACGAATGATTCTCCCTACTTGAACAATCCTACGCTATCAGTGGCGGCAGTATCTTGCCGTTTACCACCCTGAGTTCACCGGCTTTCTCCAACTGCCGTACGTATCCCCACGCTTCCCCCGGCTTCCTTCGCTCGGACATGCTGGACATGGTCGGGAAGGTGAGAAACACCAGATCCTCATCCTTGATCACTGGATACCGTTCCGGATCGTCCACCTGCACCCAGCGGCGCGCCTTTCCTTTACCGACGGGAATCTTGGTGACGCCCGGGTTGTGCCACTGGTACGCCAGGTTGATCAGCAGCCGGTAGGCCGGCGCCGATTTCACCCCCCACAACCGCAGGTTATTCGAGACCTGCGGCCCATTCCCCGATCCAGGGGGCAGGTCAACGATGATACGCACCGACTCGTCCAGCGCTCCCGGGCCTCGCGGTATTCCGCCCACCGAGACCACCCGGCGCAGCTCGTTGCGCTTGGTCTGCGGGTCATACAGGGGAACCCTGGCGTCCCAGCTATCCAGGGCTTCGACCGCCGCCATCAGCCTGGGCCAGTATTCGGCAGGACTTGGAGTGCGGGTCGGGTAGAGCCACTTCAGGAACTCCCGCAATGAGACGGACATCGCCACCGGCTGCCCCCGCTCGCGTTCCTGCATGGGCACGCTCAGCACCGACTCGACGAACATCCGGAGCGCCAGCGGAGCGCCCCTGCCGGGGCTGATGGTGGGACCGGCGCCCAGGTCGTACAGAGCCAGCGGTAGCGCGGGGGACGGCGTGTCCACGTTGGCGAAACCGGGCATCACCAGCTGTTGGCCGTCCGGCCCGTACTCGGCGTGGGCGGCGGGGCTGAACAGGAGCCGAGGGTTGTTTGACGTGTTGGCCATCGCCAAGCGTGCCGGGATGACCCGGTCGGTCAGTCGGCGATTGGGTTCCACTGGACGGGGGCGCTGTTGCCATGCGGTGACCAGCGGAGCCAGTGGCCACCTCACGTCCTCGCCGGCGTCCACCGCAGCGCGATATTCATCCCAGAGGTCTCCGATGGATATTGCCAATGCCTCGGCCATGACCACGCCGTCGCTCAGTTTCAACGGCAGGCTGATGTTGTGGCCCAACAATGCCGTCAGCCGTTCGCAAACCGCGTCGATGACCTCGGTCGGACAGTCTGAGCTGTTGGTCCAGGTTGCCAGAGCCTCGGCCGTAGGGCGTTCTCCTCTTCCCTGCGCAAGCACCTCGTCGGCTTTCCTGACGTCTGGGAGGAGTGTATTCGGTACCTTGGGCGTGTCTGCGCCTGTCTGCGATCTGGCTTCAGTTGTCAACCTCGTAACCTCCTTCAACGTCGCCATGATCTGCGCCCATCACTTCCCAGCGCAGGCCAGCGCCGCCGGTGTCCCAGCGCAGCCGCAGCGGCTCCGGCCTGGGCCCATAGTTGCCCTTGACGAACTCCAGCTTCCAGGTTCGTGGTGCGGGCTCCATAGACTTGTCGATCTCCGCCTGCAAGGTCCACAGCGCCCGGGCGGCGCCCTGCCAGTCGGTGGACCCGGCGTAGCTCATCCCCGCCGACTTCGGCGGATGCGCGAGAATCAGCACCGCGCAGTTGTTGGCCTGCCCCCAGGCGTCCCAGTGGGACACGAAGGCCCGCACCAATCCCCGGGCGTTCTCGTCGGCCGCATAGGCCGCGGCCAGCGGATCCAGCACCAGCAACCGGGCGTTCTCCTGCTCACACAACCGCCGCACGCGTTCTCCTGTAACGGTGAGCTCCGCCATGGTGGAGATGTGCCGGCCCTGGGGCGGCGCCCACACCGGCCCCTCGCCCACCAGGTTGACGATGCGGAGCTTCTCCAGCCGTTCCGGTTGCACCCAGGGGGCCGCTCTGCCCGAGATCTGGTGCAGCCGTCGGTGGAACTCCTCCGGTTCGTCCTCCCAGGAGGCGAAGACCGCGTTGGCCCCCTCCGTTGGCACGGCGTTGCCCAGCCGCATCATACGGCCGGGACTGACGATCCACTCGCCGTCATCGCCGCCGGAAGCCACACCGGCGGCCAGCTGTAGCGCCAGGCGAGATTTTCCCGCGCCCCCTTCACCGGTGAGCAGGGCCACGCGTCCGGCGGGCAGCCTTTCGTCGATCAGCCACTGCCGCGGCTCCGGAGGCGTGTTGCCCCAGGTTGACACTCGCAGCGGGGTCGCTGTCTCAATCGCCCGGGTCAGCGTCTCCAGGGACCCTCGAGGGTCGGTCTGCGCCATGGCCACCGCCTGACGGAAGCCGGTGGGGCCTCTTTCTACATCGCGCCGCAGCGTCGCCAGAGCCTCCTGGGCACGCCGGTGGCCGTCGCCGGTGAGCGTGCCGGCCTCAATGTCGTCGGCCAGCGCCATCAGGTCCAGGAGCGCCTGAGACTCTGCGTCCGGCGCGAGCTCCGCCCCCTCGAAGGCCGAGACGTGTTGGTGGCCGTTGTGGGTCGTCATGCAGGCACCTCTTCCATCAACAGCGCGGCTTGCCGCTGGGCTTCCCAGCGAGGCCAGCCGTTCATCTCCACCAGGGTGTCGGCGTAGCCGGGCCAACTCTCGGTCAACTCGGCGAAGGGGTTCATGCCGGAGACGGCGCCGGCGTCCTTGACCTCTGGCGGAAGCACCGCCCGAGCGTCGCCGCCGTGAATGCGTACCCCGCCGCACAGTCGGCTGGCGGCCCGTTGGCCAGCGGCATCATTGTCCGCATGAATGATTGCGCCAGCCGCGGCGCTGGCCAGCCATCCGGCAAAGCCATCGGCATTCATCCCAGCGTCTCCCATGCTTGCCACCGCTGGACCGGGAAATCGAGCCGCTAAGGCCATGGCGTCGGCGACGCCCTCGGCGACTCTTACTGGAGCGTCGATGCTGGCCAAGCGAGGGTTGCCCAGGATCAGAACCGCTCCTGTCTTGTCCCCCAGGGTGCGCTTGCCCAAGCCGCCATCCTGCTGGGGTCGGTCAAGAGCCGGATTGCCCTCCCGGTCCACGGCGATGATCTCAACCGCCTGCGGGTCTGGCAGACGTGGCCAAGCCTCGGCCCATGTGGCGGGCGTGGCCAGCAGCGCCACCAGGGAACCGGCTCCGGTGTGCGGCCCCGGCCGTGTACGTGATGCCGGCAACCAACGGAGCGGTGCGGGAACCTCCACCTCGGGCCGCCAAAGGTTGCGACTGGCGAACCACCGTCGGGCCGGATGACCGACGTCGAACGGAATGGTTTGGGTCTCTCCCCAGATCCTGGCCGGATAGTCGTTTTGCTGCCGCGGACGTGGCGGCGCCGGAGGCTGGCGCGGCGCCACCGGTGGTGAAGGCCGGTTGCGCAGATGGGGAACCACCAGGGCTTCACGCAACTCGTCGTTGCGCCGGCAGTCGAAGCAGTGAACGCTGATCCAGCCCTCGTCGTTCACCCAGATGGCGGCCGGCGCGTTCTTCTTGCGGTGTTCCAGCGGGCAGAAGAAGCTCCAGCCGTTTTTGGAGCGATTCGGCTTGACGCCTCGCAGATCGGGCAGGATGGCGTTGATGATCAGCTGCTCCGATGCGGCAGCCCGTTCGGTGGTGGTGGAATACGCCACAGCAGGGTCAACCTCCGTGCAAGTTGCCTCTGAAAACCGCCCGATCCCCAAAACCGGGCGGCGCTCTTTTTATCTCCGCAGGACGTTTAGATCGCGTACGCTGGTCACTTCGCGACGGTGCCGCATCTATGGTCATTTGTACAAATGGCCATCGGTACGTATGTAATTGACGTTTCTGCGATGCCTTGAATCGGCAGCCGTAGTGGGTGGAGAACGAATCAAGCATGGTCTGGGCTGATTATTGGACAAGTAGGACCGCTGGATCTCGCCATCCTGCGGTCAAGCGTTGCCAGCGGGCAGCCCAACGCTTCCGCAAGCGCCACGTACCAAGCGTCGTAGCTGGTCAGGTTGTTGCGCAACTCCCAGACGCGCTCGGCGAAGGGCGCAAAGGGGAACAGTTCGATATCGAGTTGCATCAGGTCATTGTGAGAAGCGGTAGCTTCGATCCTGGAGATGTTGCCGGCCTGTTCTAGCCGCCGCAGAATGTTGCTGGCTTCGGCCAGCACCAGCTCTGGTCCGGCGAGTTGCTCCGCTTCTACCAACGATTCGGCCCAGATTCCTTCGGGGCCCGAATCGACCACCGCAGCCACCAGCGCCGGTGCGTCGATCACCATGGTCACTCCCGGTCGGCGTCCAAGGCGCGCAGAATAGCCTCCGGGGGCACGCGGGTTCCTGCGGCATCCTTTCGGCGGCGTACTTGGTCCAACCAGGTTGTTACGGAAGGTCTGGATGCGATGCGCTCCAACTCGCTCAGCAGATATTCTTGCATCGACTGGTGTCGTTGCGCAGCCCGCACAGCCAGCTCGTTGCGGACTTCATCGGGGACGTCTCGGATGGTTATTCTCACTGCCATGCAGTCAATATGCCATCATTGGTACCAACACGCAACCACCAAGCTGCAACAACTGTGGAAGTTATCCCGCGCCGGCGCCGGATTGGTCAGGTACAGTTCAACCGATGATCATTTGTACATCTTTACACCAGTACAGGTGGCGATGCTGCTTGCTGACCGGGCCAATTGATTGTCGCAGGTCGATCTGCCCGGACATCTTGGAAGCTCACTACGGGATCGCGAATATATTTGTCGTTCTGTACATCGCTACAGAACAACAGAAATTCCCCGAATCCGGTTGTACCTGCGGGATTCGCCCTCGAGCATGGCTTTCTTCCGCCGGAAGTCCGGCCGGGCCCGGCAGCGTAGCCTCCATGTTCATGGCCCAATGCCACCCACCGCGCGCATCCTCTCTCGTTGCCACCCGTAAACTGATACCCTTCAGAGACCGCGCACCACGTCCTGCGCTGGAGTAGACCGATGTCTGTCAGCAGAGACCTCTACAATTACTTCCGCTATCCCAAGGTTCCCGCCAGGCCCCACCACCTGCGAAGCCATGACCCCGGCCCAATCAGCCCCGTGCCACCGGAAGCCATCCACTACGTCGAACACATACCTCCCAAACTTGTCACCACGGCTGAGCGCGACGCCATCCTGCTCAGAACCGCCAAGGCTCACCGCACGCCCCTCTATGTGCAGGTCATCGATGCCACCGACCTTCCCGGTAACCGTCCCATGGCTATCCGTGCCAACGACCTGGGCATTAAGTACCTGAATTTCGACCTGCCACGAGCTTTCCGGGCATTCCTTGACGCCGTCGACATCGATAACACATTCGCTCCCGCTCATAACAACCTCGGCCTCACCAGACTGGAACTCGGCGACCTCGACAACTCCATCCAGGATCTCAACCAAGCCCTCTCCCTCGACGAGAACATGGACGCCGCCTACACCAACCGGGGCCTCGCCCTCCTCGAACTCAACCGGCCCGAGGAAGCCTACCAAGACTTACTCCGGGCCATATCCATCGCACCGACCGACGCCACCCACTACAACAACGCCGGCGTTCTGTTCCTCGACCAAGAGGAACCCGGAATAGCCATCCGATTCTTCGACCAAGCTATACACCTCCAGCCCCAAGACTCCACCGGCCACCGGAACCGGGCTCTAGCTCTCCAGGAGATGGGCGACCATATCCAAGCACGCCAAGAGTTTGATAGGGCCGACAGCATCGACGACCAGCGATTTAGCTCTCTGCTGGAGCAATCATGAACCGGCCGCCCACGGAACGCCCGCACGTATTCTGCGCCGTACCAACCGCACTTGTACTCCAGCTTGCTGAGGAAGCGAGACATGCCGGCATCGGCGATGGCTCGGGCCAGCCTGCGGTTACGAATCATCCCCGCCATGTTCAGGGTTTCGACCACCACCCGGCTCGCCGACTTGGCTATCGCCGTTGTTGCCTTATGGTGGTTGTCGTTCCTGACGTTGACCACCCGAAGGACTACCGGCCAAGCACGCCACTTCGGATGACAGATCCTGCCAACGCGCCTGTTGCCTTGGCGCGGTACCGCAAACCACCGGCGACTGCCAGAAACGAACATCATTCATGACGACGCCTTCTGATGACCAACTTGACAATTTGGGCGCGCAACTTCGCCAAGGCGTAACCCCGTCGTCGCGGGAGGAGTATAGTGCGCTCAGACGCTGCCTGGACACCTTCAGGCTAAACCTTGAAGGGGAACTGCGTCTCGTCGCGCCCGAGGCGGACGTGGCCTCTCGTACGAAGCGCGTGGAAACCGTGGTGGCGAAATTGCTGCGCCGGCCGGACCTGACCCTGTCGCGGATGACCGATTTGGCCGGGTGTCGCATCGTCGTGCCCAACCGGACGGCACAGCAGGCCGTGGTGACCCGGTTGCAAGAAACCTATGACGTGAGGGAATTGGATGACAAGAGTGATAATCCCCGGTTCGGCTATCGCGCCGTCCATCTAGACATCAGCTATCAGGGTCAGCTGATGGAGATCCAGGTTCAGACGCGCAACCAGTTCCGGTGGCAGCAGACCGCCGAACGGGCCGCCGGTTATGATGTTGCCATCAAGTATGGCGGTGGCCACCCTGCGGTTGCCCAAGCACTCCGGGATTTGTCGGAGATGGCGTGGCGGTGCGACCTGGCCGGCACGGATTTCCCCGAATCAGCCGAGACCCTTACTGACTTTGTGATACTACTGTCCCAAACCATTCCTGATATACTGACGCCACACTCCAATTAGCACAATCCCGGCGCCGCTGGGGGAAATGATATGACCCAACATTTTCTGATTGAGCATGACCGGCATTGGAAAATCCCTACCAGGATCACGATTTACGATGACCTAGACCAAGCCAACGGTCAGCTCGACACACTGGAAAATGAGCAGATGGCGGAGCTCAACGCCTGCTTGAAGGCAGGCAGGCCGGTCCGCATGGAGTATGTGGTGCTGGGCGCCGCATCGCTGGCGACCATCAAGCGGACTCACGGGCGTTATTTTGGGGGCGATTACGAAGTGGTCGCATCGGTGGAGAGTAGTGGCGCCGCCGCTAGGGGCCGGCGATCACAGCAGACACCGAAGGAGAACAGGAGTGTCGAGGCCAAGGCATTTGCGGACGCTCTGACTACGCCGTAAGGCGCTGATACCGTTGTAAAAAAGGTTGATTTTGGTTACACGACCATCGTCAGCCATTCCTGAAGATCCGCCATCGGTGGACCGCCACCCTAACAGTGCAAGGCGGCTCCGCCCGGGAATCTCACCCGGGAACGCTGATCTGATCCCCCCTCAAGCCACCCCGCGGGCCTCAGCCCGCATGACAGCCTGAGCCGGATTGGGTCTACGTCTCCGCTTCCCCAGCCGGTGCTGCGCTGTCCGCCACAGGCGGACCGGTCTCAACTGTCCCGAGATCCCACCCCAGTACGTCCACACGTGCTTCACCCGCTTCCTTGCAGGTATGGTGAAGGCAACGTGTACGCCATTGCCGACGGGGGCTACCCACCGTCGGGGGATGCGCTCGGAGCAGCCGAGTAAACGTCGGGCCAGCGCCAGGGCTGCTGCCTGGTGGACGCTGAGCCCGTAACGCTCCATGAACTTCACCCGGCCGATCACGGAACTGAAGGCAGGGTTGACCTGATGTACTTCCACTCCCTGGCGGTAGCCGCGGGAGATGAAGTACGCCTTGACCTTGCCGTAGCTGAAGCTGAAGCCGGACAGCATCCGGCTGTACTTGCGAGACTCGCCCTCCAGCGCGGCCTTCTTCTGCCGGAAGTCCAGCCTTTCCATGACGATGGGCTTGCCGACCTCGCGGGCGTAGGCCATCACGCTGGCCGCGGCGTCGCCGATGATGGCCTCGGCCTGGTGCCATGCTTGCGGTGGTGGCCGGTTACGGCAATGAACTCGTCCAGGATCTTGCTCTTGTCCTTGCGGGACGACTCCCGGTAGCGGTCTCGTATCGATGCCAGCAGCTCTTGTTTCGCCATCCTGCTCATACCTCTTGCCACAAGAACGACTCCCGAATTTTCGGTACTGCGATGATATGCCAGGTCATCTCGGCTCGGACCTGACCCTTTCGGTAACTGGCGAAAATGCCTTCAGAATGATCTGTCGGCCCGGCGTCGAGGTGGCCCAGACCGCGTCGACGGTCCTGGCGAGCAGTGACCTTATAGGAGCCTGGCTTCAAGCCCCATCGCAGTTTTGTCCGCTCACCTGGCCGGCACGCCATCTTTCAGGAGGTAGAGATGACAGAGGCCGTTGGTCGCGAAGGCAATGGCGTTGTTCAGGTGGTCATCGGAGTTGATACTCACCAAGACCAGCATGTGGCGGTGGCCATTGACCGGCTAGGCGTACGCTTGGGTGAACATCGCGCACTGGCGACTACGTACGGCTATGCTGAGCTCGAACGCTGGTCCCGGAACTTGGGACGGGTCCGGGCGTTCGGGATCGAAGGCACCGGTTCCTACGGCGCTGGGGTTGCCCGCTTCTTAACTGGTCGGGGTCATACCGTCGTCGAGGTCAATCGTCCTGACCGGTCGGTGCGCCGTCGTAAGGGGAAGAGCGATCCCACCGATGCGGAAACGGCGGCACGGGCGGTGCTCGCCGGTGTAGCCGACGCTACTCCCAAGTCGGGCCAGGGAGAAGTTGAAATGATCCGCATGCTCAAGAGTACCAAGGACTCGGCGATGAAAGCCCGCACCCAGGCCATCAACCAGATGAAAGCCCTTATCCTCACAGCCCCGGCCGAGCTTCGTGAATCCCTTGATGGGCTCGCCGCCAACGCTCTCGCTACGCGTTGCGCCAGATTCCGCCCTGGTAGCATGGACGGCCCCAAAGCGGCGGCCAAGTACGCTCTTCGCTCGCTGGCCTGCCGCTACCGTCAACTCAGCACGGAGATCCACGACCTGGAGGCCCACCTGAAGTGCCTTACTCGGGCGGCGGCACCGGCGCTGGTCAATATCTTTGGCGTAGGGCCCGACACCGCGGCGGCTCTCCTGACCGCCGCTGGGAGCAACCCTGAACGCCTTCATTCTGAGGCAGCCTTCGCATCCTTGTGTGGGGTGAACCCCATACCTGCGTCCTCCGGCAAGACAAACCGGCATCGACTCAATCGCGGCGGCGACCGTCAGGCTAATGCGGCCCTCTATCGCATCGTTTGCGTCAGGCTTCGCCACGATCCCAGGACCAGGACCTATATGCTCCGGCGCACCAGCGAAGGAATGAGCAAGAATGAGGTCATTCGTTGCCTCAAACGCTACGTTGCTCGGGAGGTCTTCCCAGCACTGCCCAGATCAATCGGGTCAGTCAACTGCCCAGCTTGACATCTATAGGAGCATCATTCTATTTGCGGCAATTACCTCCTAAAAGTAACGTTTTGGATGAGGCAATGCGCCGGCCAATCTGGTTGATGCGAGACACCGTTGGAATGATTGTGGCAAGATTAACTACATGATGGAATGATTACGCGGAGATTCTCATGACAACGGAAAACCATCTGGGCGACGGCCCTCGTCGCAATCAGGGGCCCGGCCGGAGGACCTACATTCACGAGCGTCCTGACTGGCCCAACTTCCGGTGGGACGCAGAAGCTATCACCCAGCCGCTGGTGCGCGCCAGCCGCCGGCATGCTGAGGTCTTGACCAACGCGTATACTTCGGGAACGGAACGCATCAAGACGGTGATTCGTTGAACAATGCTAACTGACATTGCACATCGCTCACATCCGATGAATTTGTACGCCTTCGGCAGACCCGGTTTCCTGAGATGCGCTGCCGTCAGTGCCGGCAGGTCGCTTTGTACCCAGGACCTGGGTTGTCGGGCCTGGCGTTGCGGACCCCGCCCGTCGGGTGCGTTTGCCGCCCTTCGGGTTCGTCGCGCCACGCTTTGGCTTGGTCGCGTTTTGAGCCAAATTGGACATTGGTTGCCCGCATTGGCGGGATGGCTGTTCCTGCCACCCCGTGGGAGCGTCCTCGGCGCAGGGAGTGTATCCGTGGATACGTTCAGTAGTGCGCACGAACCCGCGGTTGCGGTGGATGAGCGACGCCGAGTGATCGGCGTTACCCTGCCATGTGCAAGACCGGCAACGAAACATCGCTTGGGTTTCACGGTTGTTCCGGTGTCGGTATCCGCAGTTCGGACACGACTGACTGCTGCCTTGGGCGGGGACGGGCAGGACATGCACGCCATGTTTGAGGCATTGCCTGCCGAGGACCTGGTTGAGGCTGGATAGACTGGCCAGTGCCAGCGAGTGGTTGAGGGCGGCCTTGCGCTTTTTGTGTCGATTTACAGGGGGATTAGGCCGGCGATTTCCACGGACATTAGTCCACCTTGGAAGCGCGGTGTTGTGACAAATAGCAGGTTGTAGTTGGCTGGTCAATCACCCCCTTGGGCGCCCAGGAGGGCGCGGTGTGGCGACAGCCGTTCCCGGTAGCTGGCGCCTTCGATGACGATCTGGTAGCTGGCGTTGGCCAACCGGTCCAAAGCGCTGTTGCCGAGGATGGGATCGTCGAAGAGGCTGAGCCACTCGTCCACGGCGCGGTTGCTGGTGATGACGAAGCTGGAAGCTCGGTGTCGGTTGAGGATGAGTTCGTAGAGATCGGCGGACTGCTGGGCGGTGAGGCCGTGGAGGCCGAGGTCGTCGAGGATGAGGAGATCCGGCGTCATGAAGGACCGGAAGGTGCGGTCTATGGAATTGTCCACCCGGGCCTGGGCCAGAGCCCTGAAGAAACCGTCGGCATGGATGAAACGCACGGTGTATCCGGCGCGGACGGCGGAATACCCCAGGGCCTGGGCGAGAAAACTCTTGCCGACGCCGGCGGGTCCCACCAGAAGGACGTGCTCGTGCTTGTCCAGAAACTCCAGAGAGAAGACGGCGTCCAGAAGGCGGCGGTCCAGGGTAATTGACGCGGACCAGTCGAAGTCCTCCAGCCGACAGGTCTCCTCAAAACCGGCGCCATTGAGCCGCAGTTCCATGCGCCGGTGAGCGCGACGATTGACCTCGTCGCTGAGGATGATTTCCAGGAATGATGCGTAGTCCAGTTGCTCCCTTCTGGCCAGGGCGATGCGCTCGGGCAGAGTGGCGGCCATTTGCCCCAGGCGCAGTTGCTTGAGCAGGGGCGCAAGTTCGGTGACACGGGTCATGATCGACCTCCGGCGGAGAGTGCGAAGACGGAGCCGGGCCGGGCGAAGCGGCCTGGCGGCAAAGGCAGTGGCAGTTGGGGCGTGGTCTCCTCTTCGAGAGCCTGCACCAGAATGCGTTCCAGCCGCTTCACGTCGATGAGATCCACGTCGAGAGCGCGGCGACAGGCGGCGTCCAGCCGCTGGGGCGTGTAGCGCTCACCCAGACGCAGCAGCTTGTGCCCCTGGCGGATCCGGTACCAGGGCTGTGTGCCCGCGAAGAGGCGCTGGGCGAATTCACCCACCGCCGGCCCCAGCTTGGCGGCTTCACGCTTGATGTGGTCGGGCGCCCTGGTGGTGTAGGGAGCCAGCACCGCGGGGTAATCGTCGAGGTCGGTAGACCGCCCACCCCTGGGCTGGCGCAGGTGCGTCTTGATCAGTTTGCCTCGGTAGTAGATGCGCACCAGCTTGCTGTCCACTCTGACCTCCACCTCCCGACCCGGCGGGCACAGGTCCGACGGCACCGAGTAGAGCGCCTCCAGGCACTGGATATGATGGTCCGGATGCACTTTGTGGGTGCGCCAGCGGGCGACCTCGTAGGGTGCGCCGTCCCAGGGAAGCAGGGTGTGGCGCTCCTCGTCCTGGAAGACCACCAACGGCTTCTTGCGGGTGGTGCCGTGGATGCGCATTCCCGCCACCTCCAGGCACCACTTGGGCGCGGCGGCCCTTGCGTGGGCGAAGCCGTCGAAATCGGCGCCCTTGAAGAAACGCTCCCGAGCGTAGGGTACCTTGCGCTCTACCTTGGGCTTGTCCTGGGGATGGCCAGCCCTGGCCGGGTCGGGGATGAAGCCTCGGTGCTGGGCATACTCCAGAAACCCTATGGTGAAGTGGGGATGCAGCGGGTCGGGTCCCACCACCGCGGCGGGGAAATTGTCGATGACCAGGTACTTGGGCATCCCGCCGAAAAAGGCCCACGCCGCCTCCAGGCCGGCGATCACGTCCTCCAGCTTCTGTCGTTGCATGGGCCAGACGAAGCAGTGCCGCGAGTGACACAGCACGATGACGATAGCCCACACCGCCTGGCGCTTGCCCGTGGCCGGGTCCTTGACCATGCCCAACCGGCCGAAGTCGGCCTCGGCCACCTCCCCCGGCGGCGTATCCTCCATCCGCACCGTCGTCTTGCTGCGCTTGCGCCAATTCCGCTTCAGCACGAAACGCCGCAGCGACTGGTAAGACAGCTCACATCCCTGGGCCGCCAGCAGCTCATGGATGCGCGTCATCTGCAACCGGTCGTTGGCAATCCACCGGTAGATCTGGTCCGCCCACGGCTGCAACACATCCTCGGTGGGCGTCTCCGGCTGACGGGGACCCACCTGGCTAATGGTCGCCAGACGGCTCAGCTGGTCCTCAGTGGGAACCGGTCCGTCCCGAGCGATGCCTTCCTGCTGGGCCACCGCCAGGTACTTGCGCACCGTATCCCGCGACAGCCCAGTGCCTGCCGCAATCTGCCGCTGACTGTTTCCCGCCTGCCAGCGGCGTATGACTTCTCGTATCTCCATTCGGGGGACCTCCCGGTACGCCATCGCTGCACCTCGAAGATGAAGTGCGGCGATGGTCGCCCATCGGGCTCCCAAAGTGGCCTAATGACCCTGTAAATCTGGCCGGCCTAATGACCCTGTAAATTTCTCAATTCACCGGACTATAGTCCCTGTACATTGACATTTTGCCCGGTCCGGGGGCGGAGCGCATGAGGTGCACCATGTGTTTGCGTTCGACGGCCATGGCGGCGGGTTGGACGTTTCTGAGGTGCGCGATGGCGTGATAATTGAACTGGCGTTTGCGTTCTTGCTGGCGGACGCGTGATTTGCGGTCGCACTCACGCTGGTGCCGGGCCTTGCGTTTGGATCCCTTTTGCTTGCCTTGCTGAACACGTTGCTCCTGGCGCACGTCCCGGTTAGGGTAAGGTTCAACGAAGTTGCAGTGGTCGCCGTTGGAGAACGTCCAGTTGCGGGCCACGCCGTCGTCCATGCCGTCGTAGCGTTCGATGGGCACGTCCGTAAGATCGGGCGGGTCGGGCACTTCCGTGTCAACGGGGATGTGCAGTTTGTAGAGACGGCTCTCCAACGGGGCGTTCGTGGACCGGCGGCGTTCGGACATCTCGACGAAGTGCAAGGCTACGATGTGGTCCGGCAGCGGGTCCCGGGTGTGGAAGACGTGGTCCACGCCGGTGAGGCGGAAGGACCGGTTGCCCAGCCGGTGGATGAAGTTCTTGCCCCGGATGGTGAGGGTCTGGGTGCCGTGCTTGCGGCTCCGATGCGCCAGTGTGCGGCGATGGGACGCGAGGTCCGAGGGATGCGGCTCGTCGCCGGCGTCAATGGCCTTTGCGATGTGCTCTTCGCGCTTCAGTCGCTTGGTCTGCATCAGAGCGTTGGCTTCCCACGCTGCTTCGCTGCCCTGCTGGTGTATGTGATACGGGGCCAGGCTCGTGCCGCGATTCACCAAGTCTGTGTTCCGCCACCGGGTGATGCGTTTGTTGAGGCCGTATCCTGAGCCTTTCTTGGCCCGTTTCGGGATATGGGGCTCACGGTTGAGGACATTCACGGCCTGGTTGTAGGCCAGTCGTTGCTGACTGGTCAGCCAGCCGATGATCGTGCTGGTCTCGGGAGAGTTCTCCAGGCGGATGAATTTCGTAGTCGTAGTGATCATAACGAAATGATAGCAACGGTGTTCGCAATGGTGTTCACGGACGTCCGTAATTCTCCGTTGATGTTGTTAGCGTTGTTGAACAAATTGGGAACGGTTGCCGCTGCCGAAGTGTCGGTGCAGAATCTCACGGACTCGGCGGTCGCCAGCAGCCGCATTGAGGGGGAGAACCCCGATCCGAACATCATCAGGGAATCCATTCGGCGCCGAATCTCCGTCGAGTCGCGAGTCGCTATCGAAGGAGAACACGACGAGCCCGGCATCGCCGCCATAACGGCCGACGCCGCCAGGAACTACTCCGATCCATTGACGGTGGAACGCCTCCACGAATGGCATCATACGCTGTTTCCAATCCCGGGGCCCAGCAACATCACGGTCGGCCAGTGGCGCTACGACCAGCTCGGACCCATGCAGGTCGTTTCTGCCGGTCCTATGGGCAGAGCTCCCGTCGTCCACTTCGAGGCCCCGGCAGCGCACCGCTTGGAAGGCGAAATGGCTCGGTTCATCGACTGGTTCAATCAGCCCGATTTGGAACCGGACCTGCGGAAGCCGGCTCTCGCCCACCTGTGGTTCGTGACCCTGCACCCATACGACGACGGCAACGGCCGCATCGCCCGCGCCGTCACAGATCTGGCCCTAGCACGCTATGACGACACCTCTATGAGGTTCTACAGCATGTCGGCCGAGATCATGCGACAACGCGCCGACTACTACCATGTGCTGGAGGAAACCCAGTCCGGCTCACTCGACATCACGGGCTGGATGGTCTGGTTCCTCGACTGCCTGACGAATGCCATAATATCGACCAACTGATGAAACTAGGCATCCTGGCCAGAAACCAGGCTGGTGGCCGGTCAACCTCCTACTGCTTCGTCCAGCTCCCGTGAATGGCATGTTGCAAGGCATCGGCGTCGCGGGGTTCCATCATCAGCTACGGTGGCAACACAAAGTTGCCAGCCACCGGTTTCGTCCCTGCTTCCCAGCACGAAGAACTCGTCGCTGCGAGCATCCTGCCAGTCGGCTAGCCACTCCTGATGGCTGGCGTAGCCGTTCTCCCCAAGGTGCTACTGTCACCGCCACAGCCGATTCGATCCGAAGCACAACCTGACCCTGTCCGCAGCAATATCAGCTTCCAACGCCACCAGCCTGCTCCCTACTAAAGTAGTCGCAGACGCGGGTCTGGTAGGTGGCAACTGGAGAACTTCGTGAGGAACCCAACCTGAGCCGTCTTCCATGAGCCTCTCGATCTCGTCCCATGCTTCCATCCTATCAGAACCGGCGTGCAAAACCGCGATGGCGGTGCGCCGGGAAAGGCACAGCCCCGGTGGTAAACTCAATCACTTCAATAAGTGCCACCCGCGAAGGAGACAATACAATGAGCCACTGGGATAGCTGTGATGCCATCGAACGTCACCCCGACAAAGTGAGCGGAGCCTGGATCTTCAAGAACACCAGGTTGCCCGTGGCCAGCCTCTTCGATGCCTTCAAGGACAGCCCAACCATCGACGAGTTCGTCGATGACTTTGGGGCTGTCACCCGGGAACAGATCGAGGCCCTTCTCGATCACGAAGTCCAATCCTTGGAGAAACACTTCACCGATGAAGATACTGCTGGACAACAACGTCCCAAGACTGCTTAGGAATAACCTGCCGGGGCACCAAGTGGACGTCGCCCTACAGTTCAGTTGGCACACTCTCACCAATGGCGAACTCTTGGACCAAGCTGAAAGCGAGGGATACCAACTGCTGATCACCGCAGACCAGCGGATCCCCTACCAGCAGAACCTGTCCCGCAGAAACATCGCTGTGCTGATCATCACTCAAAATCGCCGGCGACACGTAAGCCGCGCTTTGACCGCGATAAACGACGCTGTCAACTTCATGAGCCCGGGAGAAACACGCATACTGGAAATCGACGTAAAGTGAACCAAGACCGATATTTAAACGCTAACCAACGTTCGACGATGCGCTCGTCGGCTGTGATGCAACCTGCGTGAGCAACTCACGCAAGAAGGCGTTATTTCCCAAAGCCCGCAGGAAGATCCCGCGCGCCGTTCACGTCTCGGTCTATTCCAAAGCCGCTTCCGTCCTTGATCATGGCCGCGCCGGTCAGGTTCTCTTTGACTATGCCGTCCCAGCTACGGTTTCTGCCTTTGTGACAGGCACGGCTCGAGGCGCTGAATTCAATCTCCGCCATATTTGCCAATGATTGTAATCTACAATTGATGAACAGATAGACATTTGTACATCGGTGCACCCGTCAATGTTGCCCAGACGCCATTCTCTTTGCCGGACGGGTCCGCCCAGCAGGCGGTTGGAGCTTTGGCCCGTGTTCATCGGTCGAATTGTACATTTCAACATGTGAGCACGTCGGCTGCTTGTCGTGGCTCACTGCTGATCGGCGAGGAAGCTCTCAATGGCCGTGATTACCAAGGCGGTAACGTTCGTACCTTCCATGGCCGCTTTCACCTTCAGCTGACGGTGCAGCTCCGTGGGTATCAAGCAGTGCAGTTGGGAAGTGTCCGCCGCTGCCGCCTGGTTTACGAAGGCCTCTCGTTGCTCTGCATTGCGTCGGTTGGGTCTACTGTGCAGTGTCATGGCACATCCTTTCGATTTCGCCGCGGATCGCGAGTATTTCATTGCGCGCCGTCTGGTCGCGGCCTTCCAGCACCGAGCTGCCCTCGATCACCGCCTGTGGGTACGCGACTCGCTCGGTGGTGCGGGCCTGTAGCGCCGGCAAGCCGTATTCTGACAGGGCGGCATCGATCTGCCGGCCTAGGCGGGTGCGTGGTCGGGTCATGGTGATCACGAAGGCGGCTTCCGGCTTTCCTCTGGCGGTTTTCTGCCGTGCTTTCACTGCATCCACGATGTCCGAGGCGGCCCATACGTCGAAGGGGCTGGCCTTGGCCGGTATCAGGACCAGGTCAGCTGCCCGCACGGCTTCGGCGCTGGTCTTGGAGATGCCGGGCGGGCCGTCAATGATCACCCACCCGTAGTCGGATGCTGAACTGCGCACTTCCTGGATCAGCCGGTTCGGCTCCGCGCCTTTCACCTCGAGATGCAGAGGAGGTTGCAGTTGGCTGTCAGCCCAGTCCTGGGCACTCCCTTGGGGATCTGCGTCCAGCAGCAGAACTGGATCGTTTTCCGAGAATGCCCAAGCCAAGTTTGTTGAAAGGGTCGTCTTGCCGGTGCCCCCTTTCTGATTGACGATGGCGATGATCGGCATGGCCGCGGCTCCATATGTACATAAATACATGCCAACAACTGTTAGCGTGTCCAGAAGTACAGTCCGACTACAATCATACTGGCAGACGCGCCATCGTCGAAAGTACTGCCGAGGCGGAATTCGGTGAATTTGCTCATTGCAATGCGATACGACCCGAGCCTCGGCCGTCGCGAGAGTCCAAGCGCCGGGCCTGGGTTTTCGTGATGACCATGGGATGGTCGCGAGCCAGCTACGCGGAATTGGTCCGCCGCCCGGCGCGGAGTTATTCACCGTTGTCCCAGTGTACGACCGCCGGTTCCCGGCCTGTCCCACGGTCAGAGTTCGCTCACCTACTCCGGAGCGGCGTGCCGCCGCGTCATCTCGGACTTATTGCCGTATGTCGGGGCAAACGAAAAACCAGTTAGGGGATATTCTTGGTCTATGACTGCAACGCTGCCAGCGCGTGGCCCGGGGCATGCCTGACCCGCGTGACCCGGCAACTTGGTATGAAGAGGGTTGCCATCCGCCCGGTGGGGAGATGAGCGTGCGTCGTACTGCTGTCTCATTTCGCGACCATCGTCGCTCTTGGTTCCGCGTGGATGGGATAACCCTGCCGCCATTGTCGGCCACGAGGTCCGCGGCAATGGTGCTGATGTCGAAGGTGATATCCAGGTCTTCGGAGAACCGACGGATGGCGCCATAGGCTTTGGACAACGACGTCCCGCCCTTGAAAGGTCAGCGCATGGCCGAAAGGCGCGTCGACCAAAGCTTGGAGTGCCCAGACCACCCAGAGATCCTTCTCAGGAGATACGCTGGTCGCCCACTCCGTCTAGCCGCGACCTGGAGAGCCTCTCTTCGGTCTTCCTCAGGGAGGACTTGAAATGGCTGTTCAAGCATCGGCCACCAATTCGCTGACCGTTTCGGTCAGCCACGCCGGCATACGGGCGCGGGACACGGCCAGCTCCCTGAGGTCCTCGGCGGTGAGCTTCTGCCTGAGCGAGTCGATATTCTCCGCTGCTGACGTTGGTCCCAACCATGCCAGGGCGCGGATGGCCTCTCCCGCCGGCTGGTGTGGGGCCACCAGCTGCCACGCTGGAGCGTGGCGCAGGAGGATGGTCTGTTCGCCCAGCTGCAGCTTACGGTCGCGCCCGGAGGTGAGGTAAACCGGTTGCACCGGCACCTGGGTGGTCAGTCCCAGGACGTTGGCCGAGTGGCTTCCGCCGGGGATGATGGTCTCGTTCCACAGCTTGGAGAGCCCTGGGATCGTCTTTTCGATAGACGGCGGCCGGGGGCCGAAGCGCGTCATCACCGGTCTCACGTAGACGCCCTGGCCGATCCTGAGCAGGCGACCGTTGCGAGCGAGCCGTGAGAGGGCCTGGTCAACGGCTGCTCTTTTGCCCAGGTCGAGCAGGGTGTTGGAAACCAGAGGGGCGCCTTCGGGCAACTCCTCGGCGATTTGCATGATCTGTTGGGACAGGCTGGCCATGGTTAAATGTTGATGTCAGAAATATATCATGGTTACCAAAACATCAGGCGCCACGTTCAGTAGCGCCGTCCTTTCTAAATGAATCGTTTAGAGTAGATACAGCGCTGCTGGACCCGCCGAAACTGACGCCCAACGCTTATCCAGACGGCTCCTGTTGCCGTTTTCTAGCCCGAAAGGTCCTAGGCCCTCCCGCCGTCCGAAATCGCGTCTCCGGGCTTCTCACGCACGCCGATCCTGGCGGTTTCGCGCCAGAATCCCCACTTTTGGCGGGATCCGCGTCCAGTGTGGAGTTACGGAATGGTTGCAGCTTACGACTGCAACGGTGCCAATCTCATGCGATGTGATCACACAGCGCAGGCCGAGCATCCCGTTCCCCTCGGCCGGTCAGTTGGACCTCTGCGGCACGTTGCGAATGGGCGGCGATACCAGAGTGTCGCCTGTCGGGCTGGCCAACTGTCGTTCCAACGCGGTGAAGGCGTTGATGAGTTCGGGAGCCTCGAAGGCGCGGTTGCGGCGTCCCACGTTGACCTGGACCAGCACGCCGGCGGCGACCAGACGGTCCATGGCCTGGTTGGCCGCTTGGACGGAGCGGCCGGTGAGTTCCGCAGCGGTGGCCACCGTCAGCACCGGCGCGGCCGGCAACGCTGCGATGAGCCGCTGCACCGCCGAGTCCCGACGTGGATTGCCGGCACGTTCGCGCCAGGCCGCCTGTAGCTGGCGCACCCGTCCCTCGAACTGCCAGGCGTCCAACACTGCCCGACGGCAGGCTGCGGCGAAGAGGGCAACCCAGCGGTTCATGCCCGTATGGGCCGCCTCTGAACCGGGTTCGCCGACGTAGCGGGTGGCCGTGAGCCCAGCCACGTAGTCATCCGCCCACGTCGCCAGGACCAGGGAGACCGGCGGCAGGAAATGGGTTGCGATCCCGCGGCGCCGCAGCATCAGGTGGATCAGCGCCCGTCCGGCGCGCCCGTTGCCGTCCACGAAGGGATGGATGGTCTCGAACTGGGCGTGAGTAATGGCGGCCTGGGCCAGGGGAGACAGCCCGTCGTCGTTGCAAAAAGCCAGCAGGTCGGCCAGCAGGGCTGGAACGTCCTCCGGAGGCGGCGGCACGAAGGCGGCGGAGCAGGGGTTGTGTCCACTGCCGCCGATCCAGTTCTGCACGGTGCGAATGCGTCCTCCATGTTCCTGAAGGCGGGAGCCTGCCATCAGACGACGGTGAGCCTCCAGCAGGGTTTCCATGGTGATCGGCCCGCCCGGTGCCACCGTTTCCACACCCCAGACCATGGCGTCGATGTTGGCCAGGATCTCGGCGGCGGTGACGTCCCGTACTTCCTCGCCCAGCTGGCGAGCCGCGTCGGCCCGCAATAGTCGTCTCCCACCCACCACCAGGCCCTCGATGCGAGAGGAGGCCACGGACTCGGCCCGCAGCAGCAGCCTGGCGAGGGCTTCGGTGTCGGCCAGGGCGTCCGCCGCGGCGTTGAGACGTATCAGGTCGGCCTCGGCGTCGGCCACGTCCGCGGCCACGTCGCCGTCGAGAACAAAGTGGCGACCCGCCAGATGGTCCGGCCGGTATGCCGAGTAGCGGCAGGGTCGCCGGTCCCGACGGGTCAGGCCGGTGAAGGCGGATGTCCAGAGGCGTTCTTCCAGGTGGGCCATGGTCAGGGTCCTTATTCAAGGATAGCACGCAATATTGAATACAGGCGGTGCTGATTAAAGGTTCTCACCGCCGTTTGGCATCAGGAAAGCAGCCGCCGCTATGGACTAACCGGGAGTGTCACGCCGCCGCCTCGGATCTGCGGGGTTGGCTGATGGAGATCCAGGTTCAGACGCGCAACCAGAAGGCCAACCTGAGCAAGCGCAGCAGCCACCGCCGCAGTCGACGTTCCCGCAAGCGCTACCGGGCACCCAGGTTCAACAACCGGAAGCGCAAGCCCGGCACCCTGCCCCCGTCCGTAGACAGCCTGCGCGTCGATACGCTGCGTGTGGTCCGAACCATCCTGAAGATGTACCCCATCGCCAGCATCAGCATCGAGCGCAACAAGTTCGACCCACAGCTGATGATGAACTCCGACATTCGGGGTGTGGAGTACCAGCGCGGCACGCTCCACGGCTGGCAAGCACGGGCCTACATAATGGAACGCGACAATGGCCGCTGCATCTACTGCCGCCGTAGCAACGTCAAGCTGGAACTGGACCACGTGCGCCCACGCGCCACCGGCTCCGACCGGGTGGACAACCTCGTCGCCTGCTGCCGCGACTGCAACATCGCCAAGGCCAACCGGACCATTGAGGAATTCCTCGCCGACCAACCCAAACTGCTGACAAGCATCCTCGAAAGGCTGCAACGCTCGGACCTGGCCCACGCGGCCCACGTCAACGCCGCGATGCCGGCCATCGTGCGCGACCTGTGGCAACTCGGGCTACCACTGAGTTCCACAGACGCCGCGTCAGTATCATGGGCACGCCACCAACTCAACCTCCCCAAGACGCACTGCTACGACGCTGCCCTACAGGGCCATGACTTCACCAGCGTAGCTAGCCTGCCCGGCAAGGTGCTGGAACTGCGCCCCAGCAACGGCAAGTCGAAACAGAAGGCCAACGTGGACAAACACGGCACACCCGTCGGACAGCCCTTCCGGGATCAGCAACGGTTACCTCGGCATCTCCGCCGCCGCAACCCCACCGCTGGCCATTCCGACCGCCGACAACGCCACGGACCGCAACTGATCGGCACCGGCGACACCGTCAGGGTGGAGAGCATCCACGGAACCGTAGTGGCTCGCGTGAAGGCCACACGCAGAGGCGCGGGCGTGATGACCACCGACACCAACCCAAGGGTGTCGGCTCCCATGAGACGGTGCTCACTGGTCGCCCGGAACCCGAGGCATAAACTGCGTTGGACGGCGCCATCCCAACAGCAGCACCACGAGCCAACCAGCGAAAGCGGGAATGCGAATATCGTCACACAACCAGATGGAACACCAGCACGCCACCGACCGAATTCGTAGCCATATCCCTACTTGAACAATCCTACTTAGTAGGATTGTTCAAGTAGGAAGATCCCGCGCGCCGTTTACGTATCGGTCCATTCCAAAGCCGCTTCCGTCCTTGATCATGGCCGCGCCGGTCAGGCTCTCTTTGACTATGCCGTTCCAGCTACGGTTTCTGCCTTTGTGACAGGCACGGCTCGAGGCGCTGAATTCAATCTCCGCCATATTTGCCAATGATTGCAATCTACAATTGATATGAACAGATAGACATTTGTACATCGGTGCACCCGTCGATGTTGCCCTGACGCCATTCTCTTTGCCGGACGGGTCCGCCCAGCAGGCGGTTGGAGCTTTGGCCTGTGTTCATCGGTAGATTTGTACATTACAACATGGAAACACGTCGGCTGCTTGTCGTGGCTCACTGCTGATCGGCGAGGAAGCTCTCAATGGCCGTGATTACCAACGCGGTCACGCTGGTGTCTTCGAGGGCGGCCTTTACGCGAAGCTGACGATGCATATCCACCGGTATCAAGCAGTGGAGCTGAGTGGTATCCGCTGCCGCAGCCTGGTTTACAAAAGCGTCCCGTTGCTCTGAATTACGCCGATTGGGCCTGCTGTGCAGTGTCATGGCACATCCTCTCCAGTTCCCCGCGGATCGCGAGTATTTCATTGCGCGCGGTCTGGTCGCGACCTTCCAGCACCGAGCTGCCTTCAATTGCTGCTTGCGGGTATGAGACCCGTTCTGTTGTGCGAGCCTGCAACGCCGGCAGATCGTACTCCGCCAGCGCGCCGTCGATCTGCTTGCTGAGGCGGGTGCGGGGACGGCTCATGGTAATGACGAAGGCTGCTTTAGGCACGCCATTGGTTGTTTTCTGTCGCGCCTTCACAGCGTCCACTATGTCCGAGGCTGCCCACACGTCGAAAGGGCTGGCTTTTGCCGGTATAAGCACCACGTCGGCCGCTCGCACTGCATCGGCGCTGGTCTTGGTGATTCCCGGGGGGCCGTCAATGATGACCCACCTGTAATCCGGCATCAGGCTCCGCACCTTCTCGATCAGATGGTTAGGATCCCCCGGCGTTACGTCGAGGTTCAGCAGGCGCTGCTCTTGGCTGTCGAACCAGTCCAGGGCGCTGCCCTGGGGATCGGCGTCCAAGAGCAGGACCGGCGCCGTTTCCGCCAACGCCCAGGCCAAGTTGGTCGAGAGGGTCGTCTTGCCGGTGCCCCCTTTCTGGTTCACGATGGCGATCACTGGCATGGTTCCGCTCCAAATGTACATCAGTACATAATGACAACTGTGAGTGTGTCGAAAAGTACAGCCCTACCGTAAGCATACCCACAGACACGTCGTTGTGGAAAGAGTACGCCGAGCGAGATTTGGTGAATCTCGTCGCCAGTATGCTGGGACGAGACGATTTTGACATTTGCGACTGCGACAGTGCCAGCGTCGGTTGCCACTGACCCGCATTTCCGCCGGGTGCGTGGTTGTCATGCTGATCCGACATCCCCGCGATTGTAGCGAAACGAAAACGTCCCGGCTAATTCGGGCGGCGATGGTCGTAATCCGCCTCGCCGAACCCCACGCCCGTTGGCCGTTCGGCTATCATACCGACCGACAACTCCTGTCGAGGCCGCCGCGCGCCCACAATTGAGCGCCGGTCTCCAGCGTAATCACATCCGACATCAACCAGGTGAGAGCATTGGCCCCGTCGTTGACCGTGCGCATTCCCGCCGTCTCCGGAATACGTCCGGCAGGACAGTTGTGATGGGCGCTCCAACTCTCGTGTATCCCACCCTGGAGGCGTACTACGCCGCCGATGAGCGACGCAGGAAGAGCGAGGAGTGCGACTACGGCGTTCACTGGCGGCTCCATGGCTGGGAATGCTGTTGGCGCGTGTCCTATGTCCGCAACACCGGCGAGATCTATGCCGTCCACCAGGGCGTCACCATAGGGCCGGTGTTCATCCTGGGTTATGTGCTGCCCGACCGGGTGGGCGGTCGAGGCAGGAACTCCTTGTTCTACCGGACGTTGGACGACATATTGAGCGGTTGGTCGGAGTACTGTTCGCGTCAGGATGGTCTGGCCTGGTTGCAGGAGCGCCTGGCCAGCGCTGGAGCGCGGTTTCCGTCAGAGAGCGCGGGTGTGTAACTGTTCGCTAGAATCTGTTGTTATCTGATAATTCATGATGCTATCTGATGATTGGAGGAGTCGGCCGCCGTGCCCCAGATTGGTGACGCCACCTTGGCGACGGCAATCGGGCAACGTCGTTATAGTGACAGTCATGAAGAGGTCCCACCGCATCGCGCTCAAGCCCACTCCAGAGCAGGAAGCGCTGTTCAATCAGCACGCTGGCTACGCCCGGTACGCCTACAACTGGGCATTGGGTGAGTTCAAGGCTGGGTTGGACGTGGGCGAGTGGCTGTCCGAGCGGACACTCAGGCCACGCTGGAACCGGGTCAAGAAAATGGTCGCGCCTTGGGGGGCGGCGTTGTCGCAGAACGCGGCCAAGTACGCGATCATCGACTTGGGGCAGGCGGCCGAGGGCTGGGGCGAGTACCGCCGCAAGGTGAAGGCTGGCGAGCGTCCGGGCAGGCACGTAGGTTTCCCGCGGTTCAAACGGCGCAAGCATGAGCAGGGTTTTCGGGCCGACAACGGGCCCGACACCGTGCGGGTGGACGGCAAGGTGGTCATCCTGCCCAAGATCGGCAGAGTGGCTATGGTGGAACACCTGCGCTTTGCTGTCAGCATCCGCGAGGTCACTGTCAACCGCACGGCAGGGACGTGGTTTGCCGCCTTCTGCATGGAGGACGGCCTGGAACCTCCGCCGGTAAAGGATGGGCCGACCACCGGGGTGGACGTGGGTCTGGGTACGATGGCGACCTGCTCCGATGGAACCACGGTGGATAATCCGAAGGCGCTGGTCAGTGAGTTGGAGAAACTGCGACGGGTGGACCAGGCCATCGCCCGTAGCCGGAATGTCCACGGCAAGAGCAATCATTCCAACCGCCGGGAGGAGCTGTACGCCAAGCGGCGCCGGCTTCACGCTCGGGTGGTTAATGTCAGGAACGACAATCATCACAAGGCGACGACGGCGATAGCCAAGTCGGCGGGCCGCGTGGTGGTGGAAACCCTGAATGTGGCGGGCATGGTGAAGAACCGCCGGCTGGCTCGGGCCATCGCCGACGCTGGCATGTCTGGCTTCCTCACCAAGCTGGAATACAAGTGCGGTTGGTACGGCGCCGAGTACGTGAAAGCGGACCGGTGGTTTGCATCATCAAAGTTGTGCGCCCACTGCGGCTGGAAGAACGATGATCTGACGCTGTCTGATCGGGAGTGGTGGTGTGACGGCTGCGGAGTACTGAACGACCGCGATTTCAACGCGGCGCAGAATTTAGAGCAATGGCCGGGTTTGAGCTTCCCGGTGATCCGCCTCAGGCGGATGGAGACCGTGTAAGACCGGCGATGCTGGCGGTGGTCGGTGAAGCGTCAAACGAGTCCAGTGGAACCTCCGCCAAGTGTGGAGTATCAGATTCCGAGTAGCGGTGCGATGCCGCCCGACGAATGGTATCCGCCGGACCCGGCCACCTGGCGCACCTACGCCGAGATGTGGATCCAGGTGAAGGCGAAGCGGACCCTGACGGTAACTACCGACGAGGTGGGCATCCTCGAGGACATGCTGGAGACCTGCCCGTGAAGGCGGTGAACACGGATCCTATGGACATTCATGTGGACACGCGATTTGCTTGCACATTGCTTGCAGCGTCGGGACGGGGTAAGCGCCGCTATTAGCAGTTTTCAACAGCGTGAGCACGGCTATTAGCAGTTTCATGCTCAGAATTTGCTTGCACGTTGCTTGCAACTGGAGGGTTCAGCTCTCCAGTTTGGGAGCTCCCCCGCCAAAGTGGAGAGCTCCTACCCGAAAGTTCAGGAGCTCTCCTGCAAAAGTTTGGGAGCTGCCCCGCAAAGTTCAGGAGCTCGGCTCCCGAGAGGGTCAGGAGTCTTACATGCAGCGGCCGCGAAAGCAAGGTTTCGCCCTGAACCTTACAGATGCGCAAGTACCAGGATTTGCGGTGCCGTTTCCGACGTCGTTTTCGATCATCTCGGGGTCTGGCACGGCCATGCTCCGCCGGACGCCGGTGCCGGCGCGTGTTGGGAATTTCGGCGGCATTCACGTCGGGGTTTTCGCCATCTGGTCCAGGTGGCCGTCATTGATGATGTCGGACAGATAGGTCCGTGAGAAGCGGCAGTAGCGCCGGTACTTCCGGACGATTGCCGACTTGGTGAAGCCGGCGTTGAAGTCGTCCTTGACCAGGGCGGGGGTGTCCCGTTCCGCCTGCTGCTGCATCAGGGGGACGGGATCGAACATCAGTGGATAGGCCGGCGGAATCCCCTCGCCGGAAACCCCGTCGCCGGCGCTCTCACTACCGGCACTTATTCGTGGTGATGTTATCAGATGCCAGACGGGTGGAACGGAATCCGCAGAGCATCTGGTCGGTTCCGGTAACCAGCACCGGAAGCTCTGAGTAGCGACATTTTCTCCAGATCCGGCGCCGGCGCCGGGACGTGCGGTGGTTCTATACGCGCGTGGGATGTTACGCTGTCCGCCCGCGAGTTGAACAGCTGGCGGGGTTACTCTTGCCCCGGAGGTTGGATCCGATTGCAGTATCAGGCTAACGGCCGCCATGGTGAGGTGGCTGATTTTCAAAGAAACGCGGTTCTGGTCACCGGCGCCGCCGGTTTTGGCGGATCGCATTTGGTCAGGAAATTGCTTACGCACGGGCACCGTGTTACCGGGCTTGACATCGTGCCGCCGCTGCACGCAGGCCTGTTGCGCCGCGAGCTCGATCACCCCGAGTTCCGCTACGTCTGGAAGAGCCTGCAGGACATGCAGCCGGGCGACGTGGCGGGGCATCCGGTGGTCGCGCACCTGGCCGCGCAGGCGGACACGCCCATGGCCTTCGATTCGCCGCGGTACGCGGTGATGCAGAACATCGAGGGCACCGTGGCGCTGCTGGAGGCGGTGCGAAACGCCGGCGGAGTCCGGAAGATGCTCTTCGCCGGTTCCGGCAACGAGATCGGCCGCCCGCTGACGCTTCCCATTGACGAAAGCCACCCGCTGACGCCCCACAACCCCTACGGGTTCTCCAAGGCGGCGGCCGAGTTGGCCGTGTGGGCGTGGCGCCGGGCCTACGGAGTACCCACTGTTGTGCTCAGCACCGGCGTCGTGATCGGGCCGCAGATGCGCCGCGAGGTCTTCATCTTCAAATGGCTGTGGAACGCCGTGCACGGGCTGCCCATCGTGGTGGAGGGCGGGCAACAGACCCGGGACCTGTCGTTCATTGACGACGTGATCGGCGCCTGGGTGCGGGCGATCCGGGCGCCGGAGGACGCGGTGGTGGGCGAGAAATTCTTCGTGGGCAACGGGGAGGAGCGCACCGTCTCCGAATTGGCCGGGTGGTGCCTGGAGGCGTCCGGCGCCGACGTGCCCATCGAATACGTGGATTACCGGCCGGGGGAGGAGGGCCAGCGGGAGGCGTTCAGTACCGAGAAAGCGGGGCGGACGCTGGGCCACGCGCCTCGGGTATCCGCCAGGGAGGCGGTGCGACTAACCGCCGAGTGGGTGCGAACCCTCGCTCAGGCCGCGCCAGAGGAGGCGCAGCCGGTCTGAGTCGGGCCACATCACCAGAGCGTCCAGATAGCCGGGCCAGTGGAAGCCATCCACCGGCAATCCGTACAGGTGGCCGGCCAACACCGCGAGCACGGCGTCGTGGGTAACGAACACGCTGGCGCTGTCCGGCCCGTTCAAAGCCGCCGCCAGTTCCCGCAGCAACAGCTTGGCGCCGGCTGATGTTGATCTCATCCCGCTGGGCGGTCGGTGATCCGCCAACTGCCGCCTCACGACTGCCTCTGTCCCGATGTCCAGGAAGAGCTGTCCCGCGAGTTCGGGTTCCGCCACGAAGGGGCCCGGGTCGCCCAGCAGTTGCGCCGGCGCGGCGCCGGTTTTCCAGCCGGCGGCGGCGATGATGGCGTCGGCGGTCTGCATGCAGCGGAGCAGCGGGCTGGACTTCACTACGCCCACCCTCCGGGACGAAAGGCCCATTCCAAGGTGATGGGCTGAGTCCAGGCCGTGTGGGGTGAGGGAAACGTCGTTGCCGAAGGCGCCAGACGTGATCTCCTCACGCTCAGCGTGGCGGAGCAGGAGAGCAACCGGAAGGCCGGCGGGAACTCGGTCCAGCAACGCCAGCGTGCGCGCCGCGCCGTCCGGTTGGATCATATTGCCCGGGCGCAGATGAGGGTGTTGACCGCGCCGGTGGGCCGGGCGTCGCAGAACTGAAAGCCGGCATCGGCCAGCAGGTCCTGAAACTCCCGGAGCGTGCGTTCCCGGCCGCCGGTCATGACCAGCATGTTCAGGTCCAGCAGGCCGCCGGCGCCGGTGGCATCGTCCAGCGTCATCTCCAGCACATAGAGATCTCCCCCGACCGGCATGGCTTCCCGGGCCCGGGCCAGGATGCGGCGAGCATCGTCGTCCCCCCAGTCGTGGAGGACCCGGGCCAGGAACACCGCTTTCGATTCCACCGGCCATTTCCCGAAGACGTCTCCGGCGACGAACGCGCAGCGCCCTGCCACGTCGCCCGGAGGTTCATAGAAACGGGCCACTTCAGGCCGGTCCATCACCGTGGCCCTCATGGTCGGGTTGGCCCTGAGCAGGGCAAAGGCCAGTTCACCGGCGCCACCACCCGCATCGAGCACGGAGTCATGGGCGCTGAAATCCTGGACCCGCGGTAGGGCGGCGTAATCGTGCCTGGCGTAGGCTGCGAAAGCGCGGTGCGCGGTGGCCAGGTCATCGGGTCGCTCGGCCAGCCGGCTGAAGAAGTCGTCAGCGGCGTCGTCTCGTGCCGGCGTCCCGGTGCGCAGCGAATCCGCCAGACCATGCCAGGCACGGGCGGACAGGTCGCCCCAGTGCCCGGCGGCGCCGGTCAGCGAAAGCTCATGGTCGGATCGCAGGTGCGCGCCCCTGTCGGTGGCGTGGTAGACCTGATCGGCATCGCGCGCAACCAGGGATAACTCCTGCAACGCCCGCAGCAGCCTCACCCCGCAGAGCGGCGCCAGGCCCAGGGCCCGCTCCACGTCATCAGCTCCGGCCGGCAGCAGATCGAACACGCCCAGCTCGGCCGCGGCGCGGATGGTTTGGGTCTTCCACACTCCCACCATGTCGCCGGAGAGGTTCTCCAATGCGGAGGTTGACGGCCTCCGGAGTTCCGCGATTTCGTTGCCCTGTTCGTCGATGACGCTGAGGGAGCCGTCGTGTCCCTCCACCCGCGCCTGCCCGTTGTAGAAGGGTTCCACCATCCTGAACCGCCGGTCGTACAGCCCTCGGCCGGCCAGGTCGACGTGGTGCCAGCCCCGGGCGTCGGCGGCGCGGGCATAGCCCTTGTGGAACACGTCCAGGTCGCGGAACCATTCGCCGTGCAGGGGAACGCCGCCAATGTCGATGTGGGTGTGGTCGCCGGCGTCGTTCTGCACCACGGCGTATCCGTCGCGGAAGTCGCCGGCGTAGCGGTAGCGTTCCCGGTATGCCGGGTTTCCGTCAGCGTCGATGTGGAAGTAACGGCCCTGGGCGTCTCGAACGGGACAACGGTCCTCCTGGAAGTTGCCGCACCAGGCGTAGCGTTGGGCGTACAAAGGCGCGCCGTCGGCGCGGATGTGATGCCAACCGCCGTTCGAGTGAGCCGCGGCGATGCCCTCATAGAAACCGAAGGTGCGGATGTGGCGTTCAGCGTAGGCGGCGTCGCCGTCGGCGGTGATGTGGTATGCGCCGCTGGCGTCGATGACGGGGGCCAGGCCGGGCGGGTGGAACTTGAGGACTTCGTGAAAGCGCTGGTCGTAGAGCGGTGGTTGTCCGTCTCGGACGTTGACGTGATGGGTGGCGTCCGGCGCCGGACGGCTGTGTTTCCAGTCATCGTTTCGTCCCGAAAAATGGTTGTAGGGACTGGCGCTGTCATAGCCCACCGTTTCGGTGACGTGGGGGACCCGCAGGGTTCCGGCGCCGGAAACCAGCAGCTCCAGCTGCGCCCTGACCGCGTCCGTCTCATCGTTCCCGATGGCGTCGCCGGCGGCGGCCCGGGCGTGGACCCAGATCGCGCGTCGCCGGTGCACCCATTCGCTGTCCCAGGGGCCCTTCTCGAGGAGTGACCTCATGCTACGGAATTCCAGGTACCACGTCGCCCTCGGCCTTGGCGAACGGTTGGGTTCGGAGTGATGCAGGACGTGGACGTTGTGGATCACCACGTCTCCGGGCTGCGTCACCACCGGTTGGAACTGATCCAGGCAGTCCTGCCGGAGAGCCGCAACGGCGTCTCTGGTCAGGGGTCCAAGGCGATGGCTGCCGGGCAGGAAGAATACGGGGTTGTCCTGGTCTCCATTCAGGGAAATGCCCAGGCTGTGCACCGTGTCCCGGGTGGGATCAAGCCCGATGTCCTGGTGCACGCCGACCTCGACCCCCACCACGGGAGGCTTGATCAGGACGTCCTCCCAGGTGAGAACCGAATCATCGACGGGCAGGATCGCGTCCACGATCTGGCGCACTGGCCGGCCGCCCAACACGGAAACGAAATCTTGGTACTTGTCCAAGGGATAGAGGAGTTTGACGGGCACGCCCTGGTCGGTTTTCACCAGGTCGTCGGACTGAGCGTAGTCATCCAATGAACGCAGGGACAGGATGGCCAGCCTGGCGGCATCATCGGCGTCGAGAACACCGGGCAGATGCACGAATCCGTCCCGTTCCAGCTGGGACATCCACTTGGGTTGCGCCATGATGACTCCGTAGTCGTTGTGGTCAGTCGCGGTCGAATGTCGGGGCCGTGTGAAATCAGGCGGCCGGCCGCCGCATATTGCAACCGTGGCAGAGCGCGTTGGACGCGTAGTTCTCCCGCAGGTTCCGGTACTCGGCGCTCTCCCAGATTGCGCGCAGGCCTTGGTCGTTGAGGTTGCCGAAGTCCCCCAGTGTTTTGCGCAGCGCGTCGGGGGCGCAGCATGGGTTGAAGCGCCCGTCGGCCGCCACCCATGCCTCCTGCCCCAGGAACGGGCACTCCCCGCCCGGGGCGATGTCGCTGCCGTCGCTCTGGTCGAGGGGGAAGATGTTCTCCAGGAGCACCCTGCTGCCGTCGGGCAACCGGCAGCGTTCCGCCGCCTCGTGGGCGGCCGACACAATCGCGTTCCACCTGGCGATGGCGTCCGGGTCCCGCCGCATGGACTGTTCCCGCATCTGCAAAGCGTGGACCCACAGGTGATGTCCCTTCACACGGTCGACCCCCAGTTGGGCCGCCAGCTCCACCACTGCCGGGACCTCCGCGTGGTTGATCTCCATGAAGGTCAGCTGAAAGGTGACCCGGCACCGGTTGCCGCCAGCGCGCGCGTGCTCGTCGCGCACTGCGATGAAGGTCCCCACGTTCTCCAGCACCCGCTCCCAGTTGGAGCCCAGCATCACCCGTTCCTGGGTCTCCCTGGTGGCGCCGTTCCAGGACACCTTGACGTCCGAGCCCACGGGCACGATGCGTTCGGCCCAGGCGCGGGCGCCCCGTTGGGGGAACGTGCCGTTGGTGGTCAGGTTCAGCTTCACCCCGTATTCGCCGCACAGGTCGATGATCTCGTCCATGTGGCGGTAGAGCAGGGGCTCGCCCATGGTGGACGGTATGATCTCGCGCAATCCGTTGCCCGCAGCGTCGGCGATGACGCGCCGGATCAGGTCGATGTCCATGCGGCGCCTGGGCAGCCCGGCCGCGCGGCGGTCCCGCTGGGTGCTGCTATGGGGGGAGTGGTCCTCACACATGATGCAGCGCAGGTTGCAGTCGTCCGGGTTGGTGTCGAAGGTGATGCGCCAGGGCCCCTGAGAAGCGCCGTCGCCGGCAGCCTCGTCGATTTCGACCGGTGTGTGTGCGGTGGTCATGAGTTTCCTCGCTGGGAAAGGAGGTCGGCGTAGATGCCCTCGATGGCGAGCGCGTGCTCCGTCATGTCCGGCACGTTGCCGTCGTCCGATTGCAGGTAGCCACGTCGTCCAAGCTGCTGCGCCCATTCCGGCGCATCGGCCAGGCGCTGCATCTGCTCTGCCAGGGAGGACGGGTCGCGGTGGGTGAACAGGAGCCCGTTCCGCTCGTGGCCGACGTACTCAGCCATGCCGCCGTAATCGGCGGTGATCACGGGCAGGCCGGCCTGGAGCGCCTCGTGGATCACCAGGGGCGAGTTCTCGGCCCAGACCGACGGCACCACTATGGCGTCGCAGCGGTCGAACACGTCGGGGACGATGTCCTGGTTGCGGTACTCCGTCATCCACTCCACCCGGTCGCCGGCGTCGCCGTCCAGCGCCTCCGCCATCCTCTTCAGTCCCGCCGTCTCGACGCCCCGATCTCTGCCCCAGATCCGGAGCCTGGGTTGACCGGTCAGTTGACCGAAGGCTTCGATAAGGTGGTTCACGCCCTTGGCGGGGATGTGGGTGCCGATGTAGCCGAAGGTGAAATTCTCGCCCGCATTCCTCGCTCTGCCGGCCATGCGGTCGCGGTGGAAGCCGTAGTCCAGATAGACCAGCTTGTCTTCGGGGATTCCGAAATCGTCCCGGAACCGGCCCAGCAGGTAACGGGCGGGGGCAAGGAACACGTCCACGGCGTCGCAGACCCGCCTGACGTGGGTCATGCGTCGGTTCACCCAGCCGGTCCAGTGGGTGGCGTCCAGTTCGAACTCAGCGTCGTCGTTGCCGAAGTAGCGGCGGTAACAGCGCACGGCGCACTTGCGGTCGTCCTGACCGTCGCAGACCGGCCAGGGCTGCTGTCCCCGATCCTCGTACATCTGGATGAACTGCCCGCGCGGACACATCAGCCAGTAGTCGTGGAGGGTGAACGCCACTGGAATGCCCCGCTGCCTGGCGGCGAAGACCAGCGAGGTGGACAGGTGGTTCAGGTGGCCGATATGCGCCACGTCGGGTTGAAGTTCTTCAAGCAGACCCGCGAAGGCCTCGTCCACTTCCCGGTGGCTGTAGCCGTCGCGGGCGCGGGCCATGTTGATGACGTGCAAGGAGACCCGAGGGTCTGCGGGGTCCGTCTCACGCTGCATCGAGTACTCGGGCAGGAAAGCGTTCTCCTGCCGGGTGAAGACATGGACCTCGTGGCGGTCCGCCAAGGCCTGGCACAGGCCCTGGGTGTACACCTCAGAGCCCGCGTTGTAGCGCATGGGGTAGCCGTGGATGACCTGCAACACTTTCATGGCCGACCGAACCGATCCTATTGTGCGTCAGGAATAAGGGCACGAATGATACCCCAAATTGCGACCCGTACGCCGTTTGGTCCTACGCGGATCATGGAACTCGGCGCGGCCGCGCGGACACTCATTGCCTCGGGCGCCCTGGGCCATCCCCGGCGAGGGATTCCGCAAGGCGGTCTATCCCACATCGCCGCTGAACCGCAGCTTCAATAACATAAAAACAATTCGCCGGCCCTCCGCCCCCATCCCCCGCCGCTCCTCACATACCCCCATACCCATCAGAAACGGCGATTTTCGGCCCGTTTCGGCCATTTACCTATCCCAATACCCCAAAAGCCCGAAACGACGCAAATTCGCCCCCCTACGCGCATTTTCCCAATACCCGCCGCCAACTCCCGTTTCCGCAAAACCGCTCCCCGCGGGAAACCCACACAATTGCCCAATCCAACCGGCATCCATCTCGCATCACCGGGAGCATCCAATGACCACCGCAGCATCCAGCACCGCCGACGATAACCTCGAATTCCACGAGGAGCGCCCCGTCAGGCAGATCCACCCCCGCCATATTTCCTGGCAGGCCATGCTCAAACTGGCCATGTTCTGCATCGCCGTCACCGCCTTCATCCACGGACTGGGCCAGAGTCCCGCCCAATCGCCACCCACCTCACCAGCGCCTGCGACCCCGCCATCGCCCAGCCCGACGACGCCCGCAACCTATACCTCGCCAACATGGTCTTGGAAATCACCCAGTCCAACGGCAACATCACCGGCGCCACCCTCTTCATCATCGTCCTCACCATGCTCTACCGCATGCTCTACCGGATGACGTGTCCCTCAACCTCGCCCAGGTCGCCGACTCCCTCATCCACAAGATCCCGATGTTCTCCCACCACACCAACCCGTCAGCCCACCGCGTTCCCCGACGCGACCCCCTCAACTACTCCATGGCCCGCAAAATCTCCCACGTCGGGCCCAAACTCCAGCCCATCGTCGCCGGAGCCAACCACTACCACCTCTCCTTCCACCCCGGCGACAACCGCAAGCTCGTCAAGATCATCCTCTTCTCCGTAGCCGTCGGCGCACTCTTCGCCGGCGCCGGCGATATGCTCTTCAACGCCGCCGAGTACGACATCCGCAACCAGGGCGGACACCACTGGACCTCCTGCCTCGCCACCCTCAACGACGGCAACGCCAACCTGACACTCCTCGCCGGTTCCATCACCTTCATCGCCATCATCATCATCCGCATCATCTACTTCCTCTTCGTCAGCCTGGTCTACTACGCCGTCATGGCCACTTTCGGCGCCGTCCTCATGGCCACCGCCAACACCATCAACCGCGAGCACGAGCGCCGGATCGAATCCCGGCAGACCCTCAACGACCCCGAACAGTCCCACATCCCCAACCTCCCCGGCAACCACGCCGCGGCCGACGCCGACCAACCGGCCGGCCACGCCAACAACAGCCGCTCGCCGTCTGCCGACACGCAGCCCGCAACCGCCTGATTTCCGTCCCCGCACCCCTCCAAAAGCCCGAAAAATCTCTTGAGCACTTCGGTATACCCCAGCACGCTCAAATAAGCACAATTTCCTATTGCAGGACCCCCCCATGCACCCCCATTTCCGCGCTAGAGCACTTCGGTATACCCCTGCAAGTTGGAATTCTACTTTGAAACCAGGTGCGCCGGCTAGAGCACTTCGGTATACCCCTTACGCACGAATTTACCCTTTGCCTATAGTACCCCCCCAATGTGGGGAATCCACCATCCGGGACATGACCGACCATCCCCGAAATGCAACGCCGACCGCCATCGCGGTCGACCTTTTTGGCGGCGCCGCCGGCGCCACCGGGGGGTGACGGATGACAAAAGGGGACGCCTCTTGCGCAGACCATTTTTGCCGGTTGAGGCGGGGTAAAGCCGTCGGGCACGGAGGCGCCGGATTGGGATCAAAGGAGGGGTGATGGCAGCCCGGCCCCGACCCCTTCGACGAGGTTGGGGACGGGGAGATTGAGCCCCTGGCGCACGTCGGTCCCGGCGGCAAGATGAAAGCCGGTTGCCGCTCCGGTCCCGGCGGCGTTGCGGAAGAGGGGGAGTAAGCCCGGAGCCAACGGG